>NZ_JBIWOA010000045.1:0-89054 GCF_044767525.1 Streptomyces sp. NPDC101234
AGTCGGTGTCGCAACCCTCGTGCTGCACCGGAGGCCCTGCCTTCATGCACCCACCGGCCAAGATCACCCGTCAAGGGATCCTGTTCGATCAGAACCGTCCTCATGATCGATAGGAATACGGCTTCTGAGGCCGGCGACCATCCCCAGAGCAGCGGCCAGCAGTACCAAGGACAGCCGTGCGGTGCTCAGTTGGGCGGCGAGCTGGACGGCGGGCATCCGTGCACCCCAGACAGCCATCATCACGCCGAGTCCCAGGAAGTAACCCGTCAGCACGACCCGCTCGCGGCGGGCGGAGGCAGTCGGCCGGCTCATACCGCCCGATCCCGGGTGGACCCGCCGGCCGTACGGGGTGCGATGTGAATGCCGAGGCTGCCCAGGGCCTGTTCGGCGCAGGCCTGCACCACGTCGGCGGCAGGCCCCGTGGTGATCAGGTAGCCGATGCGGGCGGTGAACATGTCACCCCCGTCAGCGGGCAGCAGCAGATCGTCGCCGACGTGGTGCTGGAAGTGGATCCGCTCCAGCCACGGTGGCCGGTCTCCCTCGTACGCCAGGCGGGCGAGGGTGCCGGAGGTGCCCGGGTACAGGAGCCGGATGGCGGCAGCCGAGGACCTGGTCGGGGTGAGGTCGGGGGCCCGGTCGCAGGCGATGTCGGCAGCGGCACGCGGCAGGTCAATGCCGGTCGCGAGGCTCACCAGGTGGCCGATCATGTCGCCGCCGATCCGGCCGTTGACCTCGACGAGCCGCGGCCGGCCGTCGACCAGGCGCATCTCGACATGGCTGACGCCATCGGTGATCCCCAGGACGCGGACCGCGGCCCGCGCCACGGGGGTCACCACGTCGAGCAGCGGGTCCGCGGCGTCCACGCAGTGGGCCAGTTCCTCGAAGAACGGCGGAGCGCTGACCGTCTTGCGGGTGACCGCGACCACGGTGGTCTCGCCGCGGTAGGAGACGCACTCCACCGACACCTCGGGCCCGTCGAGGTACTCCTCCACGAGCACACTGGTGGATTCCCGCCCAAGCCTGGCCGCCTGGTCGGCGAACGCGAAGGCAGCGGTGAGCTGGTCGGGGGTGTCGGCGCGGATCACGCCGATACTGGCCGCGTGTGCGGCGGGCTTCAGTACGAGCGGGTAGCCGATGCGCTGGGCCGCCGCCTTCGCCTCGGCCAGGGTCCGCACGCTCACCGAAGCCGCCGACGGAACGCCGTGCCGTGCGAACAGCGCCCGGGACGTGGCCTTGTTGCGGCACGCCTGCATGGCCTCCGGGGCGGTGGTGGGCAGGCCGAGCTGGCGCGCGAGGCGGGCCACGGGCACGAGGTACCACTCGGTCCAAGTGAACACCCCCGCCAGGTCGTAACGTTCGGCCAGCATCCGGCCGGCGGCGGATAGCGCGGCCTGGTCGGCTGGGTCGGAGACAACAACGCAGTCGCGCAGGTACGGCACCTCCCACGTGGGCTCTTCGCTGGTGATCAGGACCACGTCATAGACGGCGGCCACGGACTGAAGGCAGTACGCGCGGTACGCCTCGGCCTCCATGTCGGCTGCGGCAACGACGAGGACGACGGGGCGGTCGGACAAGGGCAAGCTCCTTGGGTGCGGAGGATGGAAAGGCGCAGGGGAAGCGAGCGGATCCCGGTGGCACCGGGACAATGCACGGTCGGCCCGGAGGTGCGGGCCGCGGGCCGAGGCCGCTCACGCAGCCCGCGCACGGCAGGGGCCGCGTGGGCGAGGCGGTCTGCCAGGCCGTCTTCGGCCGGCAGAGGGCACGAGGGCGGTATAGAGGGAGGGGTGTCAGGCAACGCGGCGGCGGCGCAGTTCGAACACACAGGCCCAGTGAGGGTGGTTGTCAACCAGGCGGCGGGCGTAGAGGGCGGTGAAGTTGTTGTTCAGCCCGCAGGCGCCGTGGGGAAGTTGGCGGCGCAGGTCCTCGAACAGGTCCTTCAAGCTGACGCGGGTGGCGTCGGCGGCCAGTCGGCGGGCGGCCATGCGTTCCAGAGCGCGGTAGACGTGCAGGTTGCGGGCGTCGAAGGCGTGGAACTGCTCGCTGATGGTGCGGCCGGTCGCGCGGTGCGACCCAAGGGCGGCGATGGACATGACGTTCTCCACCGGCTGGGGCGCAGCGGGTTCAGGTGCGCAGGGCGGGATCAGTGCGCAGGCGGGCGAAGGCGCAGAACAGACCGAGGGCCTGCAGGACCGCGCAGACGGTGATGACGTGGCCCAGTGCGTCGGGCGGGGTGAGCGCGGTGAGCACGCCGGCGGCGGGGAAGGGCAGCAGGAGGATGAGGATCGTCGCCGACAGGGTGCTGGCGAACTTGTCCGGCGGGATCAGGCGGGAGCGCAGGGTGCGCAGGACGACCGCCAGGCCGCCGTCGGCCGCCATGAGGACGGCGACCAGGACGAGGTAGGACGGGTAGTCGGGGGTCTGGGCAGCGGCGAGACAGCCGAGCGAGGCAAGGGCAGCGCAGGTGGCGCCAACGGGCCACAGGCCGAAGCGGTCCAGGGCGAACCGGCAGAGCGTGACGCTGAGGAGCGTCGCTGCGGCAGCAGCGGACCAGACCAGGCCGACGGCGGTGGTGGGCTGTCCGAAGTGCTGGACGACGATCACCGGGCCGGCCGCCTGGAGGAGGCCGGTGGCCAGGTTGGACAGGATCAGCCCGGTCACGAGCCAGCCGAGCGCGGGCAGAGAGCGGATGGTGCGCCACCCGGTGAGCAGTCCGGCATCGGACTTCCCCTTCGCCACACGGGCTGGTGCCACCGGCGAGGGTGGGGTGTGCAGGGCGAGCAGCGCGGCGATCAGCGAGAGCACGGTGATCACCGCGAGCATCGACGGCGGACCGGCAAGCAACAGCACGCCGGCGAGCGCCGGACCGGCCAGGGTCGCCGTCTGGTCGATGCCGAGCAGGACGGCCTGGACACGGTGCGCCCGTCGCCCTGCCCGGCGTCCGGCGGCGGCTCCCGCCGTTTCGACCGCGATATAGCTGAACTCGGTGAGTAAGCCGGTCGTTGCCGCCAGCACCATCACGGTCACGCTCGCCGCGGTGCCCGGCGGGTGGAAGTGGAGCAGGACCGCGCCGGCGGCCAGCGCCAACGCCCGCCCCAGGGCAGCCAGGTGAAAGACCACCGCGGCACCGCGCCGGTCGACAACCGATCCGGCCCACCCGAACGCAGCCAGCCGCGGGATCCACTCCAAGGTGAACGCCACGCCTGTCAGTGCCGCAGAGCGCGTGGTGGCCAGGACGAGCAGCGGGATGCCGTAGGTGGACATCGTGAACGCCAACGCGTCCGCCGTGCGCGGCAGGTAGATACTGCGCACCAGCCCGCCGGTGTGACGTGCGCGCCGAGGTGCGACTGCTTGGCTCACGCGACCGGCTCCGGTTCGGACACCCTCACCTGGGGGTTGTCGGCCAGCCACTGGGTCAAGAGCATGCAGGGACGGGCCAGGCCCGCCTCGCCTTCGCTACCGCCCAGCGGGAAGGGGGTGCCGACGGACTCACCGGTGAGCAAAGGTGCCAGCAGACCGAGGACGTGCCGGATGCGGCCGCTGAACTCACAGACGGGGGCCGGGACGGCGCGACGCCGCGCCCAGCGGGCCATCGCATCGTACAGATCTGCCAACTCCGTCCCGGCCTGGGTAAGTTCCAGTCCGGCGCCGGGCGTGATCCGGATGAGACCGTGGGCGCGGGCCGTGTCGGACGCGCTGCGCACCTGATGCTTGGAGAGGTCAGACAGGGTGCCGGCTAGCCGTCGCGGCGGTATGGCGCCGTTGTCGTCGATCTCGGTGACCAGGCGGACCAACGGCCGCGAGGAGAGCAGTTCGACAGCGCGCAACGCTTCGGCAGAGGTCATGGCGGTGCTCATCGGCGCGGGCCTCCCGCCGGGATGGCTGCCTTCGGGTGGGCGGTCGCGGCATGCGAGAACAGAACCCGGTTGTGCCAGGCCGGAGAGGTCTGGGGTGTCCGAGCGGGCGGTAGTGCCGTGGGGGCCGGCCTCGGCTGGCTGCTGATCCACGGCCTCGGCGCTGGCCTCGCCTGCGGGTGCCCCCAGACCGGGTGCTGGGCGGCGTGGGTGAGGGGCTGCCCGGCGGACCAGGCGGACAGGGAGCCGAGCACCGGTCCCAGGCCATCACCTGCTGCGGACAGCCGGTAGGGCCGGCCGATGCCGTCGGTGTCGGCCAGGCCGTCGGCGACGAGTTGCCGCAGCGGCGGGTAGATGTTGGTCCAGTCGCTGCTGGGCATCACGATCCGGGCCAGGGCCCGCCCGCTGACCTCCCTGCGGGACTTCAGCACCCACAGGATGGCGGCGGCGTGCCGCCGGGTGAGGAGGGTGAGGCTGTCCTCGATCTGCTCGATCGCGGGCAGCGGGCCGTCCGGCGTATCCAGATACTCCTCGGCCCAGGTGACGATCACCGGCAGCACCGGCAGCAGGGCAGCGCCACGCTCGGTATGGCCGTAGGTCACGTGCCGCGCATCAAGTTCGGTGCGCTCGACCAGACCGGCGTCGCACAGCGACGTGAGCTTGGAGTGGAGGTGACCATCCCGGAGCCAGGACATCTTGGCCGCCAGCTCGCTGTAGCGCAGCGGCGATCCCGAGAGGGCCAGGAGGATCCTCACGTTCCAGCGCGGGGTGATCATGGCGAGGGCCTCGGTGACCCTGGCGATGTCGGCGTCGGTGTCAGGGGGCAGAGCGGTGGTGGCCAAGGGAGGAACTCCTGGGTGATGGAAAGGGAAATCGCCTGCGGGTCAGCGGCTGTGCACCGGACTCGACGCCCCAAGAGGAGGGACCGGGGCAGGCGGTGAGGGAGCGGGCGGGACAGGCGTCGGGGCCGGGGCGCGGGCCAGGCTCTTCAGGACAGCGGCGACCGAGGTGGCTTGGACGTCGCGGACGGCGACGGCTTCGGCAAGCCGGCGGGTGCCGTCGAGGAGGTGGGACACCTCGTGCGGGCCGATCTGCCGCTCGGGATGGATGAGGCGGGCGAGGTGGTCGCGGTGGACGTCGATGCTGCGCTCGGCGAGGGCGAGGTCGTCGTGCATGCCGAGCAGGGCGGAGAGCATGCCGGGCGGCTGGTCGCGCGCGTGGGCTGCGAGGTCGGCGAGCGGTGCGCCGTACAGGTCCTCGATCCGTCCGGCTATATCGGTGGACGTGGGGCGGGGCAATCGGGGGCTTTCACGGTCGGCGGCCCCGACCCGCCCCGGCACGCTCAGGTGCCGGGGCGGCAGACGGGGGCAGGGCTGCGGTGGCTCTGAGCTGCGCGGTGCGGACTGGCCGGGGCTGCTGGGCGGGCGGGGGCATGGTGCGCAGCAGTTCACCGAGGGCGGCGCGGTAGCTGTCGCGGGCCTCCAGCGCTGCCTCCAGCCATTGCGCGTCGAAGCGGAGCTGGTCCGCCGACAGCTCGCCCATGTCGCGGTCCGGGTCCATGTCCACGTGGACGCGATCACGGACGCGTGCGACCTGCTCCTCCGTCAGCGCCAGGAAGGAGCGCAGCTCCAGGGCCCGGCCGAGGGCGGGTGAGGCATCCGGGCCGGCAGCCGCCTCATGCAGTTCCGAGACCGGGGCCCCGAAGACCTGCTGCACGTCGCCGTCCATGGTGCTGGCCCTGTCCCGGCTCAACGGACGGGCCTTCCCGGCTTCGCCGACGCCGGTGCGGGTGTGCCCGCGGGCCGGTGGGGGGCGCTGGTTGGCACCGACGGCCCGGTTCGGGGGCGCAGGCGGGCGAGGCGTTCGGCGGCGGGGTCTTTCTTCCCCGGAGCGTCCGGGTCGAGGAGCCACCGTACGACCATGGCCCGGCCGTCGCGGGTGGTGACGGCTGCGTTCACGCGGTGGGCGAGGCCCATCGTCGGGTCGTCGACCTCACTGGGCTGTGTCTCCAGCGCGGCAAGAAGGTCGTCCTCCGCGCGGTCGAGTACCGACTGGGCCTCTGCGAGGAGGCCGTGCCACTTGACGACATCGGTGGCGGCAGGATTCGCCCAGGGTGCGGCGGCGACCGCGGCCTTCAACTGACCAATGTCCATGCCGAAGCGCGCTTCGATCCGTTCGGTGAGGACGCCCAGGACATCCTTGACGTCATCGGATATGCCGTCGGACAAAGAGAGGACTCCTGTTCTGGGAATGGGGGTGGAGGGCATGCGGAAGAAGTCTCCGAAGAGACATAGGGATTGCGTGGATTGGTGCTGCGGGGAGGTTGTCCCGGCGGCTATAAGAGTCCGGAGAATCGCCGGTTTGGCTAACCGGCGATCGTCGGCTATGTTGCGCCGCCCGCGTCGGGCCGGGCACTCAGCGCGAACGGCCGGGCGGTCGCGGGGCGGGGGACCTCGCCACACCGGCCGGGCGGCTGGCGGCGGACGTCGGGCGGACCGGCGGGAGAGGACCGGCCTCGCCCATGAGGCGGTCCTCGCACCACTGCAGGGCCTCACCGACCGTGTCGAAACCGCCCTCGCGCAGGGTGTGCGTCCACGTTTCGGTATCGACCTCTTCGACCACGACACGGAACGGCGACAGGGCACGCTCGTCCAGCGCTCGCAGAGCCACCACGACGACCATGTCGTCCAGGTCGTCCCTGGTGTAGGAGTAACCCATGGCGTAGTGGTCGCCGTCGCCGACGAGGCGTCGCTCCAGTGCTCGCGTGGCCTCATCCGCCGGCGGCGGTCCGCTCAACTCCGGGTCGAGGCCGATGGCATCGGGCGGGCAGCCCCGGTGGATGAGCCAGGACTGCGCCATCGCGGGCAGCGGCAGCGGTCTCTGCTCGAAGGCGAACGTCTTCTTCTCGTGGTCCCGTTGCAGATAGACGGCGAGCATCTGGGGCAGGCCGGGGTGTCCCCAGGTCGCGGTGCGGTCGAACAGGACGTAGTAGCTGTGCGGCCCGTCGTGGTGTTCGGCCATGGGGACGAGCATGTCCTCGTGGACGCCGACGTTGCGGTAGAAGTCGAGGTACTTCTCCTCGTCGGCGTCGAGGTCGTCCAGACCGAAGTCGACCTGGGGAATGGGCTTCCCGAACGGCGCCGTTTCGGCGTAATACAACAAGGGCCTTTCGGAGAACATCAACGCCGCTGCGCCAGAGCCGACGGCGACGTGCCGGGTCGAGCCGGCGCCTTCGGCGCCTGTGTCGTGGATGTCCGGCGGGCAGCGAACAGCGCGGCTCGTCCCGTGTCGGTGAGGGTGACCGGCTGGCCGGCGTGCACGGGGTGGCCCGTGTCCCGGACGACCAGACCGGTCTCCTCCAGCCGCAGCAGCTTGGCGTGCGGGATGCGGGTGCCGGAGGCTGCCGTGACGCTCATCCGGCCGGTGAGCAGGTGTTCGTAGAGCTTGGCTCCGCCGGCGATGGCGAGCAGCGCCGCCTGGTCGTCCGTCGAGAGCTGCTTCGCGTCGGGCGCTGCTGCGGCTTCGATGGGTTCCAGGGCGGCGAGCACCGCGTGGGCGGCGGCGTCCCGCGCGGCGGCGGCCTCTTCCAGTTGTTCCGCGGTGCGGTCGATGCGTGTGAACAGGGCGTCATCGACGTCGAACTCGCCGCTGGAGAGGCGGTTGAGGAGGCGCAGGTAGAAGGTGACACCGGTCTGGGCCGTGGCCAACTCGCGGTGCCGGTCGACCAGATGGGCGTGGAGCTCGTCGAAGACGCCACGGTCGCGGAAGTCCCGCAGCGTGTCGATGTCGTGGCCGGTGACTGCTTCGATGTGGTGGTCGAGCAGGGAGACTGTTCGCCGAACTGCGGGTAGTGGGGGTTCAGGGGGCATAGGCGACGCTCCGTTGCGTTCAGCGGGTGAGATGGTGCGCGGGGTTGGGTACGGGACGGGGCGGACGCGGCGGCGCGATGGGCGGAGGCGCGGGCCGGGGCGCAGGAGTGCGGGTGGCCAGCTGCGGGGAGCGGGAGCGGGCCGCGTGGGTGCGGGCGCTCAGAGGCCGGCGGGTCATCCCCAGGCGGCGGCCGACCTCGTCGTAGACGTCGTTGCCCGCGCGCGGCCGGATCGCGACGACGTGGATCTCCTTGTGGAGGGGGGATCCCGCGGGCGCCGGGCGGACGTTGTAGACGACGCGCCAGTCCTTGCGCGAGTCCACGAACAGCTTCCTGAAGCCCTCCAGGTCACCGTCGAGACGCAGCCCGAAGCGCTGCGCGTTCACGACTTCCTGCAGGTACGCGAGGGTGAGGTCGCGGATGTCGCTGGGGGCCTGGAGGAGATCGGTCAGCACCCGGGGATCGAGGCTCAATCCGAAGGCGGGCTGTCCCGCTCCCGCGGTCATGTCGCCAGCTCGTACGACTCGGGCGTCCCGGCGGCCTCCTCAGCGGTGGCCCTCTCCGTGCGCACGGACGGCTGCGGGCCAGGCAGGAGCCGGTGCGCGGGCCGGTCGGGTGAGGTCATGCAGGCCGACAGCGGGCCGCCCGGCGCGCGGATCGCCGCGATGGCGTGGGTGAGGAAGTCCCGGTGCCACACGAACATGCCGGCCAGCCCGGCTTCGGGGTCCTTGTGCTGCTGGTAGGCGAGCCACAGAGCATGCAGCCAGGCCACGACGTCGTCGTGCTCCTGCCACTGCAGGCACCAGGGCGCCGCGGTGGTGACCTCCGCCCCGTAGACCGGGAGGAAGAAGTCGTCGACCCAGTCGGACAGGGCGTCGAGTTCGTCCTCGCGTTCCTCGCCGTCCATTTCCAGGATCGGGCGGGGCTCCGGTGGAGCGGCGGCCGGCGGGCCGCCGAGTCCCGGCATGCCGAACGCAGCGAACGGTGACCCGCTCGGTGACGGGTCGGACGCGAGATGGTCGAGTTGCTGGGCCTGTTGCGCCGACTGCTCCATGAGCCGCCGCACGCTCGCCTCGATCCCCTCCAGCTGCGGATCCGGAACACGAATCGGCTCCAACTCTCCACCATCGGCGGGATTTACGGATTCGGGCATCGAGAAGTTCGGCCTCCTACAAGACGCGGAACGAGGGAAATGCGGGGCCCCTCACGCGGCGCCGCCAGCGGATTGCGCGGTGCGCCGGCGGCTGCGCGTGGGGACGGGCCGCCTGGGCGGCGGGCAAGGACGCGGCTCAGGCGGTGAGCACCATGTCGTCCTGGGTGAGGGTTGAGCGGATCGTCTCGGTGAGCCGCTCGGCCGCGATCGACGCGTAGTGCTCGGTCTTCTCCACCCCGATGAAGTCCCGGCCCTCCAGCAGGGCTGCCACGCCCGTGGAGCCGGAGCCGGCGCAGAAGTCGAGGATTGTGCCGCCCTCAGGGCTGATCTTGACCAGCTCGCGCATCACCTCGACGGGCTTCTGCGTGATGTGCTGGCGCTGCGCGCCCGAGGGCTGCGATGCCGAGTACATTCCCGGCAGATAGACCGGGTTGCGGGAGCCGTCGATCGGCCCCTTGCTGGCCCAGACGACGAACTCGCAGTTCTGGGTGAACCGGCCCTTCTGGGGCCTGGCCTGCGGCTTGTGCCAGGCCAGCACCCCGCGCCACAGCCATCCGGCCGCCTGGATCGCGTCCGTCGTCGTCGGGAGCTGGCGCCAGTCGGTGAACAGCAGCGCCGTCCCGCCGGTCTTGGTCAGACGGTGGGCTTCGGTCATGATCTGCGTCAGCCAGAACGCGTAGGACCTCTGGTCCATGTTCTCGCCGGTGAAGTCGGCGAGGTCGTTCTTCGAGTCGGTGGAGGTGTACTTCTGCTTCGCGGAGCGCGTGGTGCGCTCCTTCGCGGTCCGGCCGCCGGAGTTGTACGGCGGGTCGGTGATGACGGAGTCGACGCAGCCGTCCGGGAGGCCGGAGAGAACGCTCAGGGCATCGCCCTGGTGCAGGGAAAAAGGCAAAGAGGAACCCCAATTTCGGGTACGGAATCGCAGAGACAACTACCCGTCTCGCACGGGAGTCCTCGCGGGCCGGAAGTGGGCATGCAGAAGCCCAGGGCCACGGACCGAGGAGAGCGAGGGGAAGTCCAAAAACTGTAGAGGCGAATTTGCCGACGACCAAGAAGTGCGTTCCTGAGGTGCCGGATTCCGGCACCCCGCGCCGACTTTTTGGTCAACCGCCGATCCGCGCCTACTGTTTTTGAACCGCCCGGCGCACACCGCCGCTGGCTACTCCCCTGCCACACCTCGCGGAGGTACCCCCTGCCCTGGCACACCTAGCTCACGGCCCGGCCACGCGCAGCGAGCGGCAACTCACCGCGCACCGGCCCGCCCTCGATCGCCCACCCCGGCTGCCGCGCCCTTCCAAGACGCCTCGCGCACGCGACACGCCGGACACCGCAACCCCAAGGACACGTTCATGACGTCCCGCTGCCCGCCCATACCCGAACCCGCTGACCGGCGAGCGGCCCGCTCGGGTTGAAGGGGCTCGCCGCCGGCATCGGCGTCGTCTTCCTCTCCCCGATCCTCATCGCCGGCACCGGCATGATGCTGGCCTCCTCGGCCAACGCCGTGCAGAACAGCAGCGCCTTCAGCAACTGCCTGAGCGACATCGACACCGCCAAGGTCGCCGAGCAGGTCGCCAAGATCCTCGACGGTGCCTCCGACAAGGACGTGCACGTCGAGGGCCTGGACCTGCCCGCCGAGCAGGTCCCCAACGCGGCGACCATCGTGGCCACCGGTCTCTCGCTCGACGTCCCCACGAAGGGGCAGATCATCGCGCTCGCCACGGCGATGCAGGAGAGCCGACTGCGCAACCTCAACTACGGGGACCGCGACTCCCTCGGCCTCTTCCAGCAGCGCCCATCCCAGGGCTGGGGCACCGCCGAGCAGATCCGCGATCCGGTCGACGCCTCCGAGCAGTTCTACAAGCGCTTGCTCAAGGTGGACGGCTGGCAGCAGATGACCGTCACCCAGGCCGCCCAAGCCGTGCAGAAGTCCGGCCTGCCGGACGCGTACGCGCAGTGGGAAAACCTGGCCACCGCACTGCAGGCTGCCATCGCCAAGACCTTCCCCGGCGGCGACAACGCCACGGACGGCAAGGATGCGGACCAAGCCCAGCAATCAGCGACCGGCACGAACGGCTGCACTGCGAGCGAGGACGGTTCCGGATTCGGCCGTATCCCCGAGGGAAGCGTCCCCAAGAGCTACAAGATCCCCGCAGCCGCAGATCCCAAGGCGCGCAAGGCCATCATCTGGGCGATGCAGCAGCTCGGCACGCTCTACCAGTGGGGCGGATCCTGCACCAACGCGCACGGTCCCGACCCCATGGGCCGCTGCGACTGCTCCAGCCTGATGCAACAGGCGTACTCCCACGCCGGCGTCACCCTCACCCGCACCACGTACACGCAGGTCAACGAGGGCAAGGCGGTCTCCCCCGCCCACCTTGAGCCCGGTGACCTGATCTTCAGCCGCGGCACCGCCAGCCGGCCCGAGCACGTCGGCATGTACATGGGCGAGGGCCTCGTGATCGAGGCACCGCGCACCACCAAACCGGTCCGGATCACTCCGATCAAGGACTGGACGATCCTCGCCGCCCGCCGCGTCCTGTGATGCCGGCCGGGCGAGACCGCCACGAACACACCATCTCTGAGCGAGATTCCCCGACAGTACGGAGCATCCTTGACAACCCGCCACCGCGCCCTCGCAGCAGTCTCTCTGGGCCTGGCCGTCGCCGTCGGCGGCCTGGTCACCGCCACCACGGCACAGGCGTACGACACCGGTAGGACCACCATCAGCTGCAGCGCGGTCAAGATCCGCAAGGCACCGTCGAAGACGTCCACGGTGGTGGGCATCGGCTACCGGCACGACAAGGTCGTTTACGACCAGTGGGCATACAAGAAGGCCGAGAAGACCTGGTACACCCGCGGCACGGTCACCCGGAAGTCCGACGGCAAGAAGATCCGCGGCTACATGATCTACAACTGCGCGAACCCCTACCAGACCAACCCCGCGCCGAAGCCGTCAATCCCGAAGTAGAGCGCTCCGGGACAGCGCCCCGGAGTGTGAGGTATGGCCCTGCCGCCGGCAGGGCCATACCCGGCCCGGACGGGGTTCTCGCCCCGGCCTCTGCACGCCATCTGTGGATCCTCGTGCACGTCAAGCTGCCGTGCTGCCGATGTCCACCGGGCCGACCGTTTCCCGCACCGTTGCCGGCCTTCCTTCGCGAGGCAGTCGCCTCGCGCCTCCCCTGTCTCCCGTCTGCCCCCGCCTGGCCTTCGTACGCAAGGAGCCCCTGCCACACCTATGTCCGTCCCTCTCGCAGACCGCGTCATCCAGCTCGCCTACGACCCAGGCATCACGCCCTCGGACGGCGGTCTCCCCGGCCTCTCCGTGCTGAAGAACGTGGTCAACTCCATCAACCTGTTCGCGATCGTCGCCGTGGTCGGCGCTCTCGCGGTCTCCCTCGGCGTGTGGGCCTGGGGACACCACACCGGTGGTCACCAGGCCGAGGCCAACGGCAAGAAGGGCGCGGTCGTGGCCGCCGGCGCCGCCCTCGGTCTGGGTGCCGCGAACGGGATCATCGCCTTCTTCTCCGGACTGGGGTCGCAGGTCCACTGATGCGAAACCGGCTCCCCTCCCTTTCGCTGTCCTCGTACGGTGCGAGCTGGTCGGTCAACCGGCGCATCGCGATCGTGACCGGCGCCGTCGCCGTCCTGCTCGCCCTCGCCGGGATCGTCGCCGTGGTGATCGGCAGCGGGAATGGCCGCCAACCTGCGGGCACCGCCGCGCCGGCCCCGGCCGGCAGTAGTCCGTCCTCCGCCGAGGAGGCCGTCCCGAAGCCGTCGTCCGGGTCCGGGTCGGTGCCCAAGCCCCCGCAGATCGCCGATCCGGTCGCCTACGCCAAGGCGGCGGCGCAGATGCTGTGGTCCTACGACACCCGCGCAACCAGCCGCGACCAGCAGCTCGCCGGCATGCGCGCCTGGATGACCACGGAGACCAAGTACGCCGACTGGGCCTCCGTTGCCGACCAGGTTCCCGATCCGGTGCTGTGGTCGCGGATGGCCGACCAGGACCAGCACGCCACCGCCCACATCGCGGAGGGCCACTACCCCTCCGCGTTCAAGCAGGCCCTGGCCGACGACTCGTCCGCGATCACCGAGGCGTACATCTACGTCGTCACCGTCAACGGCACACAGCAAATCGCCTGGAAGAAGGGCGGCAGCGGGGCCGAGGAACGGGCCGTGACCCTCGCCGTCCAATGCCGCCCGAACCACGACTGCACCCTGGCCGCCCTCGCACCGAGCGTCACCCAGTGACCCGCGAATGAGAAACGATAAGGAGGAGTAACTCCCCGTGGGTTTCTGTGACTACCCCCTGGCCGACAAGCTGTGCGACGTCGGCGACGCGGTGGATTTCGCCTCGGATCCCGGCAAGGCCATCGGCGACTGGATGGCGAAGTCCGCCGGCGAACTGGCCGCCGCCGCAGCCGACCTGGCAGCCGAAGCGGTCGACACCACCACGAAGGTGGACCTCAACGCGACGTGGTTCGTCGACAACTACGAGACGCTGCTGCCGCTGGGCCTGGTCCTGCTGGTCGCGACCTTCTGCGCACAGCTCGTGCGGGCCGCAGTCCGACGTGACGGACAAGCCCTCACCCAGGCGTTCACCGGCACGGCGAGCGGGGTCCTGTTCGCCTTCTGCGCCATCTCCTTGACCACGGTCGCCGTCGAAGTCGTCGACGCCGTCAGCGACGGCCTGTTCAAGACCGCGCACCTGGACATCAAGTCGGCCGTGCGCCGCATCGTGGAGGTCAACCAGATCGCATCGCTGTCCAGCCTGGGCTGGCTCGTCCCGGTCGTCGCCGGGCTCGGCGCCGCCATCGGCGCCATCCTCTACTGGTGCGTGATGATGGTCCGCAAGGTCGGCATCCTCGTCATGGTCACCCTCGCCGTGTTCGCGTCCGCCGGCGGCGGCTGGGAAGTCGCCCGGCGCTGGCGCAAGGGCTGGATCGAAGCCACCGCCACCCTGGTCGTCTCGAAGCTGCTGATGACCGTGATCTTCGTGCTCGGTATCGCCGCCATGGGCAAGACCGAGGCCAAGGACGGCATCGCCGCCCTGGCCGACGTCATGTCCGGCATCGTAATCATGGTCCTGGTGCTGCTGTGCCCGTACGCGGTCTTCAAGTTCGTGCACTGGGCGGCCGACGGCACCGACGGGGAGTCCATCCACCGTGCAGGTGGTGCCGGAGCCCAGATCGCCAGGGCGCATGCGGAGAAGGCCGCCCGCAAGGCCGCCGCCACGGTGGCAACCGCCGGGACCGGTGGCGCTGCCGCCGGCGCGGGTGCCGCACCGCAGGGCCCAGACGCCGGCGGCGGATTCCCCGGCGACATCGCCGCCAACCCGACCGGCGGAGGCGGCAAGGGCAAGGAGGGATCGCAGAGCGGCGGAACCGATATCTCAACTGGCGGCGGCGCGGTCAAGTCCGGCCTGGACAAGGCCGTCCAGCCCGCGCCGGCCAGCGTGTCCGGCGACACCAGCAGCCAGGTGGGAGGCAGCCCGGGACCCGGTGGATTCGCCACGGGTGCCGCGTCCAGGCCGAGCGGCGGATGGCGGTCCGCTCCGCCGACCACGACCCCGCCGCCGCAGGGCGCACCGCCGTCCTCCGGTACGCAGAGCGCCTCGTCGAGCGGGGCGAGCGGCCCCCCGCTGCCGCCTCCGACCAGCCTCTGATTCCCTGACCGACTCCCGGGGGCGGGATGTGCAGTTCGCGCCCGCCCCCGGGTTCCACCCGCGCTTCCAGGATCCGCTCCTTGACTGATCTCCCCGCCCCGGTCACGGTGAAGTTCCCGCACCGGTCCCGCCGCGGCATCCTCCTCGGCCTCTCCTGGCCCCAACTCGCCCTCGTCTCCTGCACGCTGGCGCTGCTGCTGATGACGGTGATCTCCACCGGACTGCTCGGCGCCGTCGCCCTGGCACCGCTGTGGGCCACAGCCGGTGCGCTCGTCGCGATCCGCCGACACGGCCGCTCGCTGATCGACTGGGCGCCGATCGTCGCCCGCTACGCGCACCGCCGCCGCACCGGCCAGACCCTCTGGCTCGCCCGACCCGTCACCCGGCCCCGCCACGACGGCGTCCTCCACCTGCCCGGTACCGCCGCGTCCCTGAAGGTGGTCACCCCCGGCGACTCCGCCAACGGCGCCGCGGCCGTCCACGACCCCCACCGCCAGACCCTGACGGCCATCGCCTGGGTCACCGGCCGTGCCTTCGCTCTCCTGGACCCCGCGACCCAGAACCACAACGTGAGCAGCTGGGGACGGGCGCTCGCCGGGATCGCCCGTACCGGGCACATCGCCACCGTGCAGGTGCTGGAGCGCACCGTCCCCGACAGCGGCGACACCCTCACCCGGCACTGGACACAGAACGGGCAGCCGCAAGCCCCGGTCGCGGGACAGATCTACTCCGAGCTGGTCGCCTCGGCCGGCCCCGCCGCCGCCCCGCACGAGACCTACCTCGCCATCTCCCTCGACCTCAAGGCCGCCCGGCGCCTGATCTCGCAGGCCGGCGGAGGGCTTCCGGGGGCGTTCACCGTCCTGGAGCAGACCACCGCCTCCATCGCCCAGGCCGCCCGCAACGCCGGGCTCCAGGTCACCGGGTGGCTGAGCGCGCGGGAGATCGCCGCCGTCATCCGTACCGCCTACGATCCCAAAGCCCTCGCAGCCCTCCAGCACTGGTCCGAGACCGGCCGCGCCGAGGCCGACCCCGCCGCTGCCGGGCCCGTCGTCCAGTTCGAGGAATACGACCGACTCGCCACCGACAGCGCACGGCACGCCACCTACTGGGTGGAGAACTGGCCCCGCACCGAGATGGGAGCTGGGTTCCTCCACGGGATCATGTTCACGGCCGGCGTGCGCCGCAGCCTCTCCCTCATATACGTGCCGCAGGGCCTCGAATCCGCGTTGCGGGACGTCCAGCGGAAGAAGGCGGCGATCATCGCCGATGCCAACGAGCGGGCCCGCCGGGGGCAGGTCGACAGCGAGGAAGACTCCGTCGAGTACGCCGACGTCAAAACCCGCGAACGCCAGCTCATCGCCGGGCACGCGGACGTGGCGCTGACCGGCCTGGTCACCGTGACCGCCGAGACCGACGCCCTCCTGGACGCTGCCTGCGCACAGATCGAGACCCACGCCGTCACCTCCGGCGTCGACCTGCGTCGCCTCAACTACCAGCAGCCGGACGCCTTCGCGCTCGCCGCGCTCCCACTCGCCCGCACCGCCCTGTGAGTCAGGGCCGTCCCCGGCCTCCGGCCCCTTACTCATCCCCGGCGGACCACCCATCGCCGCCCCCTGCCTCCCGGCAGGAAGGATCACCGCCCTTGCCCCCCCGCACACCCCCAGACGACGCGCACCCCTACCTCCGCGCCGCAAGCGCCGGAATCCGCCACCACACCCGGTCCCTTTCCCCGCCGGACGCGGCCCCGCCCCGGCGCGCGGACCGTCTGCACCTGGACGTGCTCCACGCCCACCTCACCGCCCTGCTCCACCTCCTGGACCACCTCGCCGAAACCACCCGGCCGCCATACCCCACCGCCGGCCGTCACCTGGCCACCGCGCACACCCGCCTCTGGCAGGCCACCAGCGAAGTCCACTCCGCCTTCCACCTGCTGCCCGCCGACACCGCAGCAGAAGAAGCCGAGGCCAGCGCGTGCCATCCAGAACGGCTGCCCGAGGGACCACCCGTGCTGACGATCTGCCAGCGCCACCTCACCGCCGGGCACGTCCTGCGCCGCAAGACCACCCCCACCGACCTCCGCCCGCACACCACGGCCTGCGCGCGATGAGCACCATCCGCCGAATCGAGAGCCTCCGTTGAGCCACCGGCCCGCCCGACGTGCCCGCCGCGCCTCCGCCAGCCCGCTCTTCACTCCCCACGGCGCCGACCGCGCCAGCCGCAAGGCCGCCCGTCGCCAGCTCGCCGAGGCCACCGTCAGGGCCCGCGCCGAAGCCAGCACCCACCAGGACGAGGGGATGGTCGCCGAGCGCCGGATGCCCGCCCCGCTCCACCCGCCGAGCGGACGCCCCGGGCCCGCCTCCGCTCGCGGGAACCGGCTGAGGCTCCCCGCCCACCGTATGACCACCGCGATCGCGGCCGGCGCCTATCCCTTCCTCGCCGAGGGCGGCCTCGGCGCCGAGGGCATCTACATCGGCCGCGACGTCCACGCCGAAGCGTCCTTTGTCTTCGACCCGTTCGCTCTGTACGGCCGCGTCGAGGGGTTCACCAATCCGAACCTCTTGCTCGCCGGGGTCATCGGCCAAGGCAAGAGCGCGCTGGCCAAGTCCTTCGCGCTGCGCTCGGTGGCCTTCGGGTACCGCGTCTACGTGCCGTGCGACCCGAAGAGCGAGTGGACGCCAGTCGCACAGGCCCTCGGCGGCCGGTCCGTCGCCCTCGGTCCCGGACTGCCCGGACGCCTGAACCCCCTGGACGCGGCCCCACGCCCGGCGAGCGTGCCGGAGGCGGACTGGGTCGGCGAGATCCGCAAACGGCGCCTGCTCCTGCTCGGCTCCCTGGCCCGCACCGTCCTGGGCCGGGATCTGATGCCCATGGAGCACACCGCCCTGGACGTCGCCCTCGACGCCATCGTCACCCGCGCCGCCGAGATGCACCGCACCCCGCTCCTCGGCGACGTCGCCGCCACCCTCAACAACCCGCGGGCGCTCGACGAGGCCGCCGGGATGATGTCGGGGCAACTCGGCGACGCAGCCCGCGACCTGGCCCACGCCATGCGGCGTCTGGTCCACGGCGACCTGGCCGGCATGTTCGACGCCCCCTCCACCGTCGCCTTCGACCCGAGCGCGCCGATGCTCACCATCGACCTGTCCCGCCTCGGCGGGTCCGGCGACGACACCGCCCTCGTCCTCGCGATGACCTGCGCGAGCGCCTGGATGGAGTCCGCCCTCTCCGACCCGGCTGGCGGCCGGCGCTGGATCGTGTACGACGAGGCATGGCGGCTGATGCGGCACGTCGGCCTGCTCCAGCGCATGCAGGCCCAGTGGAAACTCAGCCGCGGCCTCGGCATCGCCAACCTCATGGTCATCCACCGGTTGTCCGACCTGCTCACCGCCGGCGACGCCGGATCACAGGGCCGCGCACTGGCCGAGGGACTCCTCGCCGACTGCTCCACCCGCATCATCTACCGCCAGGAGACCGACCAACTCCACGCCGCGGCCTCCCTGCTCGGCCTGACCTCCGTCGAGATGGACGCCATCGCCCACCTCAACCGAGGGCGCGGCCTGTGGAAAGTCGCCGGACGATCTTTCATCGTGCAGCACCTTCTACACCGTCACGAGCTGGCGCTCTTCGACACCGACGCTCGAATGAACATAAAGACCATAAAAGCTCATGCAACCTGATATCCAGCGTGAACTGATCCCGCGCGCCACCACCCTCCACCTCATCGACGCGCTCAACGCCGTCAGGGGCAAACTCTCCGGCGCGTTCGAGCAGTGGGAGTTGCTGGACGACACCGGTCATGTCCCGGCCTCGCCGTCCTTCACCGCGCTGCTCCGGCACGTCACCGACGCACAGGCTCTCGCCCGTGATGTCGTCCAACTGACTGCCGACTTCGCCCGGACCACCTCCAGTGAGAACCGTGCCGGCAGCGCCATCCTCGCCCATCTGGCGTCGGCGGTCACCCTGTCGAGCCAGGCCGTACCGCACTTCGCCGAGACTGCGCAGAGCGCGTGCTCGCTGCCCCGGTCGCACAGCGAGAACGACAGATACTTCCGGGACAACCGCATGGTCATCGAACACGCGACGGCGCGTTCCTGTCTGCGGCGCGCGTCGGAGTCGCTCGGTGACGCAGTCCAGGAACTCACCGACCACCTCGACCTCCACCGCTTCTTCCCCACGCCCTCCCCCCGCCAGAGCCCGGTGCCGCCCAAACCGGGCGGTCGCCACCGCTGACCCGGGCCGACACCCGCCCCTTCAAGGAGTCCTCTGAACCGCCCCGCCCACTTCAGCGACGCCGACTGGGACGACCACCAGCACTGCCAGGCCGAGCACGACGACCTCATGGCACAGATCGCCGAACGCGAAGCTCAGATGGAGCACGGCCTGATCGCCGTCTGCGACGAGTACGCACTCGATTTCAGTCCGGTGCCGAAGCCGCAAGCCGACCCCACTCGCCGGATACCTCCGCCCCACCGCCCGCCGGCCACCCGCAGGCGGAACCGTGGCCGCTGACCAGCAGAGAACTCCAGACGCCCGCCGCGCGGCTCCGCTCGCGCCGCTTCCCGACCATCGCAACGTGGACACCCCGTGGTGGCAGGAGTTGTGGCGCCGCCACGCGCACATCACCACGCCGCTGCGAGAGCGCGGGCTGGCGTGCGACATCGAGTTCGGCCTCAGCGCCTACATCGTGCGCGTGGCTCTCCCCGACGACAGCTACCTGATCATCAGCCCGCCGCAGGAGCCGCCCTCCGAGCGCCCGCCCGGCGACCCCGAGGGCTGGATCGTGACCCGCGAGCACCCTGACGACCCGAGCGTCTTCGAGGTCCTCTACGACTCGGCCGCCTCCGATGACCCCGGTGCCTCGCAGCTGCCCGAGGCCCGCCACGGCGGGAGCGCCCAGCCTTTGGTCGAGGCTATCGACCACCGCCTCGGCCAGCTCGGGCTGCTGCCCCACCCCGTCTCGCCCACCAACGCCTCGGAGTCCAGCCACCTCCCCGAACCGGTCACAGCTCGCACCCGGCCGGGCCGCCCGAAGAGCCGGTGACCCGAACCCGGACACGTCCGCAGAGCACCATCCCTCCCCCTCACCCACGGGTTCCCACAGACCGGCGGACCCGCGCTCCGTCCGCTCGGGAGGTGCGCGGTGCTGTATCTCGGCACTCCCTCGGGGCCTGACATCCGGGCTGCGATGAGAGCCGGACGCATCGGCTGTATGACCACTCCCGCGCAAGGCAGCCGCATCCCCGAGGGCGCCCTGTACGCGTGTGACAACTCGAAGTTCGGCAGCGACGGCAAAGGCCGCTACTGGCCGGGCACCGAGGCATGGTTCGCATGGCTGAGCCGCACCGTCGACCGGTACGGGCCTGACCGGTGTCTGTGGGCGCTCGCCCCGGATGAGCCGTTCGACGCAGCCGGCACCCTGAGCGAGTCCCTGCCCTGGCTGGCCCGCATCCGCGAACTGGGCGTTCCCGCGGCCTACGCGGCACAGGACGGATGCGATGCACCCGGTCTGCTGCCCTGGGATGCCTTCGACGTCCTCTTCCTGGCCGGATCGACCGAGTGGAAACTCGGCCCGGTCGCCGAGCAGTTGGCACGGGAGGCGAAGGGACTCGGCAAGAGCGTGCACATGGGCCGCGTCAACTCCCGGATCCGACTCGGGATCGCCGAGTGGTTCGGCTGCGACACCGCCGACGGAACCTACCTCGCCTACGGGCCCGACAAGAACCTCCCCAAGCTCCTGAACTGGATCCGCGACCTCGGCAACCGCCCCTCCCTCCTCGGCGCTGTCCCCGAAACCCCACCGCCGGACAGAACGCCGAGACCCCCACCCCCACGCACCGCACACGGAGCTCCCCAGCCGGTGAGCTGCGCCGTGAAAGCACTCGCGCCTCCCTCCCTGGCATCGCCCCGTAGGCACCACCGCTCGTGACGACAACCTCGCCCGAAGCGACCACAACGCCCCTTCCGATTCTGCGGAGTTACCCCTGCAGCACCCCGATTACGAGCTGTACGACAACGTCGGGCGCACCGCGGAGCAGATCCGCGCCCACCAGACCGGCTCGGCCACCACAGACGACCTGCACCGATGGGCCAAGCTCGACGCAGAAGACTTCCGCGCCCGGCATGCGCTGACAGCCGCGCCGCTCCCCGTCCCGGACCTGAGCCCGTACCGGCAAGCGTTGGACGCCGCCGACACGCCGGCCGAGTTCAGCACCGTCCTCAACGCACTGCTGGACACGGTCGAGCCGTTCCTCGCAGAGGTCATCGACCACCTGGCCCTGGCCGCCCGCTGGAAGAACCAGAACCGCGGCGCGGAGACCGGGTCGCCGCCGAAGCTCCTGCGCGACGCGGCCAGCCGCATTTCCTCCGCCCTCGCGATGGCAGCCGAAGCCGACCTGAAGATCCTCCGGGCACACTACGACCCGCCACCGGATCCCGACCCGCTCACGCAACGCGCCCGCACAGTCCGCGGAACGCTGCCGGCGCCACCCCCGCCCCCGGCTACGCCGGCCGGCCCCAGCCGATGACCTTCGCGAAGCCCGTGCCACCGACCCGCACGACCTTGCTGACCGAGACCGCCGTCCGGCAGCTGACCGCTCAGGCCATCGGCGTCAGCGTCCGCCACGCCACCCCCACCACCCGGCGCCCGCCATGCCGCGCCCCCGCGCCGGCCCTCGGCTCCGGGCAGGCAGCGGGCACACCGTCCGCGGCCCGGCGGTAGACCTCTGATGCCTGCTGAAGCTGCCAGCGACCTCGACGAGCGGATGCTGCTGCACGACGTGGCCGACCGGCTCAACTCCATCGCCGACCAGCTCCCGCTGCCCGACCAAATCCGCGCAGACCCGGTGCTCAGTGACCTCCTGGACGACGAAGTCCGCCACCTGGCCCGTCTGCTGGGCTACCTGGCCGGCCAGCACGCAGTGCGCCACCGGGCTGCCGACCGCTACCCCTCCCAGGTCACGGCCGCCCAGCGCCGCCTCGCCGGCGGACTCGCCCGCGCGGCCGAGCCTGCCGGTGCCGCGCTCGCCTCGCTCGGCGCCGCCATCCACGTGCTCGGCAGTCTCGTCGACTTCGGCCACCAAGCGCCGAGCCCCGGCCGGGCCCGCGCGACGACCACCGGCCACCGGCATCTCGCCGACCGCATCGCACAGACCCGAACGCATCTCGCCGACGCCGCGAAGCACCTGCGGACCGCCGCCGACACCCGGCCCCCACCCCCTGCCGCGCCACCCGCGCCTGCGGCATCCGCGGTCCCCACCCGAACCCACTGACCGTACGCACCCGGAGCACCACATCCCACGGCACGCCCTCGCCCGCCGCACCGCGGCTCTGCTCGCCACCACCATCACGGCCGCTCTCACCGCCACCGCCTGCACCACCAGCAACAACGCCAGCACCACGGTCAAGACCGCCGCCAGCGCTTCGCCCTCCCCTGCCGCCCTGCCGGCTTTGACGAAGAAGGAGGCCCTGGCCCAGATCGCCCATTACTCGAAGATCAACAACGAGGCGAACAAGCACCGCAACCGGGCGCTCCTGGACACGGTCGAGGACGGGCCGCTGTACGCGATGTCGATGGCCGACTACAAGGAAAACGAGGGCCTGCCCCAGGCCGACCGCGAGCCGTACAAGCCGTGGTCCTACGACCTCGCCGCCACCGACGTCTACATCCCCCGCTTCCGCGCCGACCAGCAGCGGTGGTTCGCCGCCGTCACCCGCAGCGGCCAGAAGAAGCAGCACGTCCGGGTGATGGTCCTCGCCCAGCAGGCCACAACGAAGCGGTGGGAGATGGTCGCCGCGGTCGACCTCGACGACCCGAAGAAGCTCCCAAAGATCTCCCTCGACACCGACGGCTACGCCACCGCCCTGGACGCCACCTCCAGCAAGGACGCCGCCACACCGGTCACCACCCTGCGTACCGCCGTCGGCGACAACTTCGCCACGGGCGGCAACCTGAGCGCAAGGAAGGTCTTCACCTCTTCGAAGGCGACCGCCCGGCAGATCAAGGCACACGACAAGACGGTGCACAAGTTCGGCAGCCACGGCGTCACCACGTTCTCGGCCGCCGCCCCCGAGTTCACCGGCAGCTACGCGCTGAAGGCCGCCGACGGCCAGGCCCTCGTCGTATTCGCCCACAACCACACCCAGCGCGACACAGTCTTCTCCGGCTTCGAGATCATCCCGGAGAAGAACGACCGCGCCTGGCTCGGCACCACCAACAGCCCCTACTTCACCTACGAGTTCACCTGCTCCGACGTCGCCGCCGTCCCCACCACGCCGGGCAAGTCGACGCTGCTCGGCTACACCTGCCGCCGCACCGACGCCCACGGCATGACCGCCTCCTCGTGACCAGCGGCTCCGACGACCACCCCCACGAGGAACCTCCCGTGCACCTCACCGAGTTCACCCATGCTCTCGCCGAGCGGCTGCCCGGCTGGCAGCCCTCCCCCCACACCGTGCTCATCGCCGACGACCCGGCGGGCGCACGGATGTGGGACAGCGGCCCCATGCCGTACACGGCCTACGAAGCCGACGCCCGGCGCACCGTGCTCACCCACCGCTGGGGCCTCCAGCTCTACGTCCTGCCCCGCCCCCACCGCCCCCGGCAGTACCTGGTGCTGCCGATGCTGCCCGCGAACACCAGCTACCGGCATGTCCGCGGCATCCGGGCCCCGCGCGGCATCGCCGTTCCCGACGACCCGGTCCGGGCCGCAGCCGCCCTGCACCGCCGACTGCTGCTCGCCTACCGGCTCGCCGCCCCGATCGTGATCCGGCGCAGCAGTCCGGGCCACCTGCAGGTCCACGTCGCCTTCGACGACCAGCAGCGCCCCCGGATCCGCTCCGGCTACCTCGGTGCCAACGCCGAACTCCTCGCGCACGGCGGGTTCCTCCTCGACCCCGCGACCGGCGAGTGCCACCTTCCCGACGCCCTCAGCCCCCAGGAGGTGAGGCGCCACCTGATCACCAGCCTGCAGCGCCTGCGGCACCACAACTTCCACATCACCCTGCACACCAACGACGGACCACGTACGCACCCGCCCCTGCCAGGAGCGGCCTCGTACCGGAGGCAGCGCCGATGAGCCTGAGCAACGACGCCTTCGTTCACGCCCGCCTGACCACCTGGCAGCGGCGCATCACCGAGACCGCCGCCGCCCTCGTGCCTCCCGAGGCCGACAACGCGCGGGCCGCCATCACACCCACCACCGACGAACTGGTCGCCGTGCACAACCTCGCGACCGGTCTCCTCGCGGATCTTCGCCAATCCGCCGACAGCCCCCTCGCCTCCACGACCGTGGGACGCGAGTACCTGGCGCAGCTGGCGACCGCGCTCGTGCACACCAACCGGGCCGCCATGCATCTGAGCACGGCCCTCACCGGCCTCGCCGACACCCACCGCCTCGCCTACCGGCATGCCCCCGCCGCCACGGCCGATAGCCAACTGGCCCTGACGCTCGGGCACGCGGCGGCGCTGCGCAGTCTGAAACGGGCGCTGCAATCCGTCACCGCTCCCCCGCCCAGGCCCGCCCCGGCGCCGGGCGTCGCCGAGCAACACCAGCGGGCCACCGATGCCTCAGGCCCCCAGTCTCCACGCCGCCGGCCCTAGACCTGTTCCGCCAAGTCTGAAGCGTCCTGGCAGTTTTGGAGTACCTCTGTCCACCCGCTGTTTCATCGCCCGGCCCACCGAATCCGGTTACGACGGCATCTATGTCCACCTCGACGGTGATCCGAGCCAGAAGCTCCCCCTCCTGCTCGCCGCCCACCGATACCGGTTCGGTCAGGACGTCGAGGCCATGACCCGGCACCTCATCGACGACGTGACCGTCGGCTGGGACGAACTCGGCACCGATCTCCTCGACGACGCTCCGCCCGCACTCGTGAACGCGCTGACCGGCGGCGAGCACTGGCCCAGCCGAACCCTCGACCACCTGCTCACCCCGGACGGCTCCCCGCCGGTCCGCATGTCGGTCACCGACACGACCGCCGACCAGCAGGACATGTAGTGGGGATACGTCCTGCACAAAGAGGGCGTCGAGGTGATCAGCCTCCTGCACGAGGACATCGGCCCGCTCGTCAGCTGGTCCACAGACCCGCGCACCGCCTTCAACAACCACCCGGCTGCCTGGTCCTCCCTCGACGCCCCGCCCTCCATCCGGACCCCCCCGCGCGGCAATCAGCCCCACAGCGCTCCAGCCGCGACGCCGGCGAAGGCCGGTACCCCGCGCACCGCCGCCCGTCGCTAGTCGAGTCGCGGCCAAGGACGCCACTCCCTGCCGCGGAACGACCCTGTCGTCCGCCCGATGTTTCCCCCTCTGTTCTCCCCGGAGACCCTCCTGCCGACCAAGGAACCGCTTCTGCCTGACCACTTCCACTACGGCACCGCGCCCACAGCTGCCGAACTGACCACCACAGCACGCGACTTCCGCTTGCGGATGGCGGTCATCGACTGTGAGACCGAGGCAGCGCTCGCGATGACACGCGACCGCTACGGCCGTACCGTCCACGCCAGTGCCGCGGCAGCAGCACGAGCCCGCCGCGACACGGCAGCGGTCAAGGCGTACGCCACCCACCTCGCCCCGCACGCCGACGCTCTCCTCCACGCTGCCCGCCGTGCGCTCGACAGGCTGCCTCCCGCCTGGCACCTGGCCGGGTGGCGGGCCGTCCTGGACGGCCTGGCCGCCTCGGCCACCGTGATCCGCCACGCTCTCGACCACCCGGCCGACCCCGGCTCCCCGGACGAACGTACTCAGCACGCTTCGCTGTGGCCGCACCTCGCTGCGTGGGCGGACCACGGCTCGATCGCCAGCGCCCTTGCCGACCAGCGCGACGGCTGGCACCACACCAGTCCGCTGACCGGCAAGGAACAGCAGATGTGGACCGAGCGGGCCCAGGCCGCGCAGCGGCGCGGTGAGCTGGATCTGGTCGAGTCGTGGTACGCCGCCGACGGACAACCGATCACCCTCGCCTATCTGGTCGAGGACGACGACTCGACGGTCGTCGCGCTGCGCGGTGACCCGGGTGTACCGGGCTGGCTGGTGATCGGGCACTTCCCTAACGAGTACGCGGCGGGCAAGGCGCTGCCCGCCCCGGTCCCGCCCGGCGTGCTGCGCCCGGACGTCTCCCGGTTCAACCGTCCGCCGTCACCTCCGGAGCTGTCCCTGCAGGACCTCATCCGCGACGTCGTCGAAGGCCACACGGCGGGCGACGCCTCCAACGCCCTCCTCGGTGCCGTCCAGCGCGGCTACACCGCCGGCCCGATGGTCCGCCTGCAGGAACTCCTGGAGACGAGCGCCCAGTTCGCCGGCGCGCTGGAGAACGCGCAGGGCCGTCAGGTCGCTGCCCGCCTCGCGGCGCTTGGCCGGCAGATCGAGTTCCTCACCCGCGAAGTCGAAGAGGCCGCCGAGGACCTGGGCGCGACCGTCGCCGTCCTTCCCCCGCACCGCACCCCCGTGCTGCGCGCCCGCCCGCGCCCGGCCGTGGACACCACACCGCCCACGCCTCCGCCCCGCACCAGCACGGCCGCCCGCCACCACCGATAGGAGACCCGCCTTGCCCGAAGCACCAGCAGAGCCGTTCATGACGATCCGGCACACCATCACCGGCGAGATCACCACCACCGGCTACAACGCCGCCGCCCGGCGGATCCTGCTCCAGTCCGGCTTCGAAGAGACGCCAGGCTGCGCCTGCCGAGCGACGGAACCCGGTACGGAGCGGACGCACGGGCCTGCTCGGCAACCAGCGAGCTGCTCGTCGCCAGCCATCCCGTGCACCAGGACCGAGCCCTCGGTCGGCCGGTGAGCGCCGACGGTACGCCCCGGTTGGCCCGGTCGCCGATGCTGGCACACTCCGTGATCCGCTCCGAGAGCAGCCAGCCTCACCAGCGCATCGCCAACCCCGCCCGCACCCGTACCTGTTGAAAGGGCCTCGTTTTTGACCACACCCGGAACGCCTACCAGTCCAGCGCGCACCAAGGGCGGCGAACTACGGGCCAAGGTGGCCCGACTGCTGGCCGACCGGCCGGCGGACACGCTCACCATCGGGGACATGGCCAGGCAGCTGGGCCACTCCCACGGCGCCGTCCGCAACGCCGCCCTCACCCTGGTGCGACGCGGCGAGGCCGACCAAGGCGGAACCGGACAACCGGAGTTCCGCGCGAACGCGAAAACCACCGCAGCCGCGCAGACCGCTGTGATCAGCCCACCGGGAACCCACTCTCCCCGCGCCCAGGCGGCCACGGCCCGCACGACCATTCCCGCAGCAGCCACGCCCAGGCAGACCGGCCCGATCCGCCGCGCGGGAGGCCAGGTCTACCACCCCCGGGAACTGGCCGATCTGCCCGACGTCGAGGCGTTGAATCGCCTGCGCGACGCCGACGTGCCGGTGCTGCTCTACGGCCCTCCGGGCACCGGCAAGACGAGTCTGGTCGAGGCGGCGTTCCCGGACCTGCTCACCGTCGCCGGTGACGGCGACACCACGGTCGGCGACTTGATCGGCGAGTACACACAGGACGACGCGGGAGCCTACGTCTTCCAGTACGGGCCGCTGGGCACCGCGATGACCGAGGGCCGCGCCCTGCTGATCGACGATGCCACCTTGATCTCACCGAAGGTCCTGGCGGCGTTGTATCCCGCGATGGACGGGCGCAGGCAGATCCAGGTCAAGGCCCACAAGGGCGAGACCATCAAAGCCGAGCCGGGCTTCTACGTAGTGGCGGGCCACAATCCCGGCGTCCACGGGGCGGTTTTGACGGAGGCGCTCGCGAGCCGGTTCAGCGTGCAAATCCAGATCGGCACGGACTATGACCTCGCCCTGGCCCTGAGGATCGACGCCCGGGTGGTCCGGGTCGCCCGACACCTCTCCCGCCAAGTCGAACTCGGCGAGCTGGGCTGGGCCCCCCAACTGCGAGAGCTGCTCAGCTACCAGAAAACCGAGGCCGTCCTCGGCACCAAAGCCGCGCTCGCGAACCTGGTCGGCATCGCTCCTCTGGAGGATCGCGACGCCGTCGCCGCTGCCGTCATCAAGGCTGCCGGCGTCAAGGAGGTAGCCCCCCTCACCCTCGGCAAGCAGCTTTCCGCCCCGGCCGTCCGGCAGCCCCCGGGCAGCACCGGGGCCGCGCACCGGGGCCGCTCGCGATGAGCGCCCACCACCACGTCCAGTCCCCCGCCACCACACCGGACGACGACGCCGACCTCGCGCGATGGGACGACGACGGCGCCCCGCCCGCCCAACTCCGTTCCTCCCCAGCCGCGTGGCTGCGCGTGGGAGCCGAACTCGGCGACCGACTGGTCGCCCTCTCCGGCCGCCAGGACCTCCTCGTCACCTGCCGCCCCGGCACGCGCAGCGGCGCACCGGCCGCGTTCTTCCCCACTCTGGGCGAGGTCGAGTTCGACGCCGGCCTGTTCGCCCCGCTTAAGCCCCACGAGATCCATCCGCGGATCGTGGGCGACGAGGAGCGGTATCCCGCCGCCTGGGGAGTGTTCGTCCACGAGGCCGCGCACGCGGCCCACTCCATCTGGACGGCGCCAGCCGGAGCGAACCCCCGTGTCGTCGAGGCCGCGCTCCTGCTGGAGGAGAGCCGTGCCGAAGGCGCACACCTGATCACGCGGCCCACGGACCGCACCTACCTGCGCACCAGTACCCGAACCCTGATCATGCCCGACATCGCCCACCCCACCCTCCAGGGCATCGAGCACGCCGCCGCCGCGGCGGCCCTGGTCCTCGGCCGCCGTGACGTCGGCATCCTGGACGCCGGCGAGACCCGGGCCGTCGCCGATCTGTGCGAAAAGGTGCTGGGCGCAAACCTGCTGGCCACACTCACCCGCATCTGGACCGCAGCCCACCAGTGCGCCGACCACGACGCCACGACCATGCTCGCGCACGCTCAGAAATGGTGCGACGCTCTGGACACTGCGGCCCCCGCCCTGCCCGTGCCGGAGAACCTCACCGATCTGCTGTCCGGCGCCGTGGGGGTCGTCATGGACAGCACGGCAGCCACCGACGCCGCCGACCTCGCGGCACAGGCCGCAGCGACCAACGCCATCGCCGCGCAGTCCAAGGCGCAGGCTCAGGACCGCGCCCAGCGGGCCGGCCAGCGACGCAAAGCCGCCGCCACCGCCAAGTCGGTCTTCAACGCCCGTGGCACCACCGTCACCCCCGACGGCACACCGGCACCCCACGGCAACCCGGTCACCGGCACCCGCAAGCCCACCGCCGCCGAGCAGAGTGCCGCCGCGCGCCTGAGCCGCGCCCTGCGCGCCGCCGCCTACCGCGAGCGGACCGAGGAGCGGACCACCAGCCCCACCCCGCCCGGCCGCCTCAACATGCGCGCGGCCCTCGCCCGCGACGCTCAGCGCGCGGCCGGGTCGGTCCCCACCGCGGAACCGTTCACCCACACCCGCCGCCGGAACTCCCCCACCCCACCACTGCGTGTGGGTATCGCCGTCGACGTCTCCGGCTCCATGCGTGCCGCCTGCGCGCCCGTCGCGTCCGCTGCCTGGATCGTGGCACGCGCAGCAGCCCTGACCGACCCCGACTCCCTTACCGCCACCATCGCCTACGACACGCATCTGACCGCATTGACCCGACCCACCCACCGGGCACCGGAGCGCGTGACGACGTTCGGTGCCAACGGCAGTAGTCACAACCTCGCCAACGCCCTGGACGCGCTCGACCACGGCCTCGAACTCAGCCGCCCCGGCGCCGGCCGCCTCCTCGTGATCGTCACCGACGCCATCTACACCCCCGACGAGACCGCTCAAGCCGTCACCCGCGTCAAGCAGCTCACGACCGCCGGCTGCGCCGTACTCCAGCTCACCCTCACCGCGAAGTCCCACCACTTGCCGGGGACCACCTTGCTGCACCTGCCCCAGCCCTCCAGCGCTCCCGCCGCCATCGCCACGGCGGCCACAGACGCCATCCGCAGGACACGCTGAGACAACACAGAAGACAGACAGAAAGCAGGAACAACCACGTGGCAATACGTACGACCTGGACCGTGGAGCACGCCTGCTCCCACAGCATGGATCACGACCTGTCCCATCGTCCTGCCGACCAGCGGGCGGGCTATGCCCGCTGGCTCTCGTCGAAGGACTGCACCGACTGCTGGACGGCGGCGCGCGACGCCGACTCCGAGTCCAAGCAGGAGTGGCTCGCGGCCAAGCGGGCCGAGGAGCAGGAAGCGGCCGTCGCCTGGGCGCAGCAGTTCGGCATGCCGCAGCTGGAGGGCCCGGAAAAGGCCCTGGCCTGGGGCGAGCGGTCCCGCCACCAGCTGATGACGGCCGCGTACACCGCGCTCGTCGCCGAGGGCACGTGGGACGAGGCGGACTGGGCGGAGCTGGAAGAGAAGGCCCGTGCCGTCACCCGGGCCGGCTGGTGGATCGATCAGCGCGACGCCGAAGGTCGTGACCTGCTCGAACTCCTCGACGCAGCCGGTGAGACGGACCGCGGGACGGAGAACCCGTTCCGCTGACGGCGGGCAACATAGCCGCAGACCGCCGGTTAGCCAAACCGGCGTTCCTCCGGACCATTGTTCCTCCCACCCCGCCACCGTTCACGTGGAAGGAACTGCATGTCCCAGCCCCCACCCACGTCGGCTTTCGCGCCGACGCCTGACCCGCTCACGCCCGACCGGGACGTCACCCACGCCCACTTCCAGGCCGGTGACACCGTCGTCGTCCTCAAGGGGGTGGCCGGCGGGGAACTATGGGGCGCCGCGATGCGCGTGGTGGCCCCGTCCTGGCACACCCCGACCGACGAGGACGGGTGGCGGCTTCGGGATGCGACCGGCGGTGCCCAGTCCTACGTCACCGCCCACCCCCGCTACCTCGTGCACCTCGCGCGCCGCTGCCCGGACTGCCTGATCCACCTGCGGGCCATGGAGGAGACGCTCCTGGCCCGGTTCGCCGGCCGCGACGAGCTGATCGACTGCGGCTGGTACACCACCACCGCCCTCGGCCAGCTCGTGCACATCGCCGACGTCCGGAGCAGCCAGTGACCGCCGTCGGGCACAACGCCCAACGATCTGTGTAGGAGAAACGTCTCTTTGCCCCGTACCGACCGCTTCGTGGACGTCCGCCGCGACCCGCACTCCGACGAACTCCTCGCCCGCGGCGGCGACTCCGAGGCACACAGCATCCTTGAACGCGCGGGCTTCGTCGCCGTCCACCGCCTCCACGAGTCCTACCACCGGGCCCCCGCGGCGCGTGCCAGGGACGACGAGTTGCGCCTCGCCACCAAGGCCGTCGCACGCCTGCGGGCAGCCGGATACCACGTCGACTGCGACCCGATCTTCGACTCCGATGCCCGGCCCGTGCGCTATCCCGCCCTCGGTGCCTCGGTCTCCCGCCTCGCCGAGCGTCTGCGTGAAGCCACCGACACTGACGAGGCAGCCGCCATCCTCACCGAACTGACCGCGCCTCACGACGGCGTCCTGGCCGGGCTGGAGGACGCTCTCGGCGCCCTGGCGGAGTTCTTCGACGGCCTCGGCGCCCCCTCCGATCCCTACACCGCCCGGCGCTTGCGCTACCTCGCCGACGAATACGTACGCGTCATCCGCTCCGACCTCGCGCACACCCGCGCACGGCTGGCCGACCGGTACGCCCCTCACCCCGGCCGCCGGGCCTGTACCGAACAGGTTCCCGACCACGAGAGCGAACGCTCCGCGGTGTGCGCCTGCCCACCACCTCCGCGTGCGCTGCCGGCCCCGGCGCCACCGCCCGTCAGTGCCACCCGCCTGCGCCGCTGACCCCTCTGCAACTGCCCAAGGACACCATGCACGACCACGACACCTCCGAGCGCCTCGCCTCCTACGCCGACGTTCTTGCCGGTGAACTCCCCGACACCTGGACCAGCTCCTACCTGGCGCCGGATGCCAAGGACGACCTCGCCGAACTCGCCGACCGCATATGGGACCTGGACCTGGTCGCCGCCTCCCTCGCCGAGCACCCCCTGCAGCAGGCCGCCGTCCTGAGCCGGCCGGACGGCGCGCAGCTCGTCATCCTGGACCGGCACGACGAGCGCGACGGATTCCTCGTCGCCGCCGTCGCCCCGGCCGATCTGCCCGACGAGGCGTACCGCGCTGTCCCCGAGCCCAACGGCATCGCCCTGGCCGACGACCCGTTCCTGGGCGCCGAGCAGGTCGCCGGTGACCTGCTCGCCCGCTACGACCGCGCCCTCGCCCAGGCCCGCCAAAACGCCCTGGGCCACATCCAGCCCTCTCAGCCGGACCGGGTCGTCCTGACCTGGCAGCCGGACGGCAGCATCGCCACCGCCCCCGCCGACGACCGCTCCAGCGCTGTCCTGATAGCCCACGGCTTCGTCCATGACCCACAGAGCGGCATCTACCGCCTGAGCGGTGACGACACCCAGGCCCAGGCCCGGACCCTGCGCGAGATCGGCCCGCGTCTGGACGCGCTCGGCATCGGCACCGCTCTGCAGCATCCCGCGGGCCGGACCACGCCCACCGCCGCGCCCGCCACCGCGCCGCCCGTCCCCGCCAACTCGCGCACGACGACCGCCCGGTCTCGGTGACGCAGGCAGAGCCCGACTTCTGGGTGCTGGAGTACGTCACCATCACCAGGGACCCCCGCACCGGCCTGGTCGTGGCCGTCGGCGGCACCGAGCAGGCCGCGGACATTCTCCAGCGAACCGGCGGCTTCCTCTCCGTCCCCGGACCGCGCGGGGACTATCACCGACTGCCGCACGGCCTGCCCCTCGAGCAGCAGCGACTGAAGGCGACCGCCGCCTCGCACGCTCTGCTCGCCGCCGCGCACAGCGTCCACCTCGACCCCGCGCTGAACATGCTGGTCGCACCGGACGGTGAACGCGAGGCCGCCCTGCGCTACCTGGCGGGACTCGCCGAGCGAGCCGCTACTGCCACCACCGGCAGCGAGGTGGCCGAGGTCCTCACCGAGATCGCCGCCCCCGTCCAGGGACTGCTGCCCCTCGTCAGAGAAGTCGTCGTCCGCGTCTGGATCGCCGCAGACGACTTCCAGGAGGCCGCGCCCGTCAGGAAGACCGATCCCCTCGCGCGGCTCGGAAGCACCGCCGACTCCATGAGCGAGGCCGCGCGCGCCATCCTCCACGCCCGCAACCACGCCGCACGCCCTGGACAGCGGCCGGCCACTGCCTCACCACCGCCGGCGGGCCGCGTCCGGCCTGCGGAATCGCGCCGCCGCTGACCGCGGAGTACCTCACGGCCAGCCTGGCCGGCGGATGCGGCAAGGACGTCGAGACCTACATCAAGGCCCTGACGACCAATCGGTTCCCCCCTTTGTCTGCGGCGTCGGCCGCCGCACCCCGTGTGGCGCCTGGGCGGTCCCGGCACCGCGCCGGGACCGCCCCCTCACCACCCCCGACCCGGAGAAACCCGTAGCAACCCGCACACCCCCACCGATCAGCGCCCGGCTCAAGCCCCGACTCGCCACGGCCCTCTTCCGCCGCTATCTGCGCGCCTGCATTCCGACCGGCCCCGACCGCACCTCCCCGGTGGCCGGCGGGCGTCCGGAGGCCGTCCTCGCCGAGACACAGCGCGTCGGGCAGCGCCACCCCTGACCGCCCACCGACCCGGAGGAGCATGACCCACCCCGTCCCCTACCCGGTGCAACTGGCCGACGCTATCGCCCGCCAGCTCGGCCAGCTCGCCGACCACCTCTCGCAGCTTCCCCCGCCCCAGGCCGCGCAGGTCATCGCCCGCGTGCTCGACCCGGACAACGGAGTCCTCGGCGGCGTCACCCATCTCGTCGCCACCGGCAGCGTGTTCGCCAAGGACCAGGCAGAGCGCGGCGCGCTCCCCGCGGAGGTGTGGCTCGCCCTGGGCCGTGCCTCGAACGAACTGAGCGACATCACCCTCGACCTGGACGAACACACAGACACCCTCCGGCGCGTCGGCGCCCAGCCCGCCACTACGGCGGCGAAGCCTCCGGCGCCCGCACCGCTCGTCGTGCGGCGCCACCGGTGAAGAAGAAGCAGTGGCACGGCTGGGGACCCGGCGAGCAGGCTGAGCAGCACTACCTCGTCCAGCCCCGTGCCCTGGCCGGTGGCGGTGATGTCCGGCACGTCTCGGAGTTCCTGCGCGCCTCCGGCTGGCGGGACAAGTCCAAGGCAGGCGGCCCCCTGTGCATGGAGAGCCCGGGCCGCACCGTCCGTGTCGCCTACGACCCCTACAGCCTGCCCGGCGGATGGACCATCCACGGCCGGGCGGAGAGGGCGAACGGCGAGTGGTCCGCCCAGCTGGGCAGTCAGACCCCGGTGGAGATCCTCGCGGGCATGACCGACGCCCTCACCCGTCCCCGTGCCGCCCACGCCCCCAACATCTGGGCCCCGTTGCTGGAGCAGGACTGGCAGACGCGGTTCGAGGGCCAGGACTTCACGGCGACGAGCCCCGAGGGCACCGCGTGGATGCAGTACCGGCAGAGCCCCGACGGGGCGGCGACGTGGTGGTCCGGAGCGCAGGACACGCAGGGCAACGGCTGGACGGCCACCTTCACGCCGAACACCCCGATGCACCTGGTGCAAGCCTTCTCCAGCGAACTCGCCAGCCCGGACCCCGTGTTGCGCCCGCGCGGACGCGTGCCGATGAGCGCGCAGATCCGTACCTGGTCGGTGTCCGTGAAGCCCTCCGAGCTCAGTGCCTGGCAGCAGGCCCGCATCACGGCGGCCCGCGCCGCCGCTTGGGCCAGCAACAGCGCCCACGGCACCAGGCCGAGCGCCGCCGCCCGCCCCTACACCCTGGCCGGTGGCGCACGCATCCGCCGCTGACCGCGACCGTCCCACCCTAAGGAGCCCGATGCCCGCACTGGCCCCGGACACGATCCGTACCCTGCCCGAAACGCTCGCGGACCTCGCCGACTACCGGCGCGAGAGTCCCGACCCTGCACAAGCCCTCGCCCGCGCGGTACTGGAGAACCCGGACACCCTGTGCACACCGGGGGGCGACTTGCTGATCACCGAGCTGCGCACGGCCGCGTGGGAACTGGCCGACCAGCACACCCTCCACGACGTGCTGGACGATCTCCGCTACCTGTACGGCAGTTCACCGACCAGCGAGCAGGAGTCCTGCCTGTGCCGCTGAGCGAACGACAGCTCGCCTCCTTCGCCGACAAGCACGCCTGGCAGATCCCCTTCGACACCAGCCCCCGCCATCTCGCCGGTCCCGGCGACGCACGGCACATCACCCACGGGCTGGCCGTCGCCGGATGGCAGCGCACCTCCGACCCGCTCAGCCCCGAGATGGTGCTCACCAGCCCCGACCACCGCTACAGCCTCGGCTTCGATCCGGGAGCCGGCATGTCCGCCTGGTGGCGGCTGTGGGCAGAACGCACGGACAACGAACACGGCTGGTACGCCCACTTCGGCGAACTCGCCCCCGCCGAGATCATCTGCGGCCTCACCGACGCCCTCGTCACCCCCACGCCCCCAGCAGACACCACCCCTCTGGACGTGCTCGACGCCGCGGGCTGGCTCATCGACGCCCAGGGCGCGGCCAGTTCGCCGGACGGAACGTGCCGCATTGAACGGCATGCCGAAGAACGCGACGACTCCGAGGTGTCCTGGCACATCCAGGTGCGCGATCCCGACCGAGGCCGCTACGGACCCCGCCTGTGGGAGGCACGGTTCGCCGCCCGCACACCCCGGCCACTCGTCAACGCCTTCGTCACCACGCTCGCCGACCCCAACCCCCTGCAGCGCGGCATGCACGATCGCACCGCCCACTACAGCGTCGTCCAGAAGCCCAGCCCGCTCACCCCCAAGCAGGTAGTCGCAGCACACACCGCCCGGCTCGACACGATCCGGGCGAGGGCGCGCGCCGCCAGGCGCCAGCACAGCCGACCCTCCACGCATCCTGCCCCAGACGCCACCCGGACACCGGCACGCCGCTGACCTGGAAGGACACCCCGCCCATCCCCCTCTTCGACCACCACGCACACCGCGTCCTGCTGCGCCACCTCGACCACTACGTGCGGGACAGCAAGAAGATCCTCGACGCCTGGGACACCTACTCCGACGAGCACACCGACCTCGACGGCTGGCCCTACGACGAATACGCCTACGGCCTGCGCGCGAGCCAGCGCGACGCGGACACCGCCGAAGCGTTCGAGCCCCTCCGCTACGGCGCCCGGCACCTGCTGGCCACCGCCGAGACACAGCTGACCCAACTACCGCAGAAGACGGTCCAGAGCCGCTGGGTCTACCAGCTGGGCCTCCTGCACACAGCGTTCGACCGGCTCGACGAACTGCACCAGCAATGGCTGCTCACCCGCGACGCCCTCCCCGCCACCGCCACGCCCGGCACCCCGGACTTCGACGACGCCCTCGCCGAACACCACGCCGAATCTTGGAGCTACCTCGACGACTGGGCCACCCACGGCACAGCGCTCCGGGAGATCAACACCGCAGCCCGCAAGGCCCCTTCTCCTCTGGTCCCCGCATCGGTCCTCGCACCCGTCCGGCGAGCCCTGGCCCGGAAGTGACCATGCCCCCGACTCCCGCGACCGGAAGCATCTAGCTCTTGCCCCCTTCCTCCTCCAGCAGCAACACCAACGGATACGACCTCGTCCTGCGCTTCCTGCTCGGCGGGCTCGCCATCGTCGTCCCCCTCGCCCATCTGGCCTGGCTGTGCGGGAACATCACCGCCTATCTCACCGGCACCAGCTGGGCCCCCTACCAGCCGACCAGCGCCCTGCTCCACCCCGAGCAGGTCTGGCCCACCGCAGGCGAGACGTCCCTGCTGATCGGTGCCCGCATCGTCCCCGTCCTCCTGCTCCTCGCCCTCGGAGCGGGGGCAGGCGTCCTGTGGGCCCGGCACAAGAACCGAAGCGGAGGACGGAAGAAGATCACCGACATGGCCAAGGCCCGGGACATCGAGCCGCTGATGGCCAAGGCGATCACCGACAAAGCCCGCTCCCTGCGCCCCAGCCTGAAGGACGCCAAGCACATCGACGCGAAGGACACCGGCATCCTCCTCGGCAACCTCCAGGGCAGCCGCCACGATGTGAGGATGGGGTTCGAGGACGTCGCCGTCGCGATCATGGCCCCGCGTTCCGGGAAGACCACCTCGCTCGCCATTCCGTCCATGCTCGGCGCACCCGGCCCGGTCCTGCTGACGTCGAACAAGGCCGCCGGCGACGCCTTCACCACCGCCTACGAGGCGAGGGCCCGGGCGGGGGCGGTGTGGACCATGGACCCGCAGCAGATCGCGCACGCCGAACGCTCGATGTGGTGGAACCCGTTGGCCGGCGCGAGAACCCTGGACGGGGCGAACCGGTTGGCCGGACACTTTCTGGCCGCAAGTGTCGATGCGTCCCAGCAGGGCGACTTCTGGTCGAAGGCCGGCAGCAACATCCTGTCCCAACTGCTGCTGGCTGCAGCGCTCGACGAGCGCCCGATCACCGACATCATGCAGTGGCTCGCCTTCCCCGCCGACCGCACGCCCCTCGACATCCTGCGCGACCACAAGTTCACCGCCGTCGCCGCGCAGCTCAAGGGCACGGTGGAGGGGCCGCCCGAGACCCGGGACGGCATCTACGAGACCGCCCGGCAGTACGCCTCCGCGCTCCTGAACACGGAAATCGCCGCGTGGGTGACCCCGCAGAAGGACGTCCCGGAATTCAGGCCGGAGCAGTTCGTCACGTCCACCGACACGCTGTTCCTGCTCAGCAAGGACGGCGGAGGCGGCGCCTCGGCGCTGATCGCCGCGTGCGCGGACTCGGTGATGCGGGCCGCGACTGCGCAAGCCGAACGCGCCGGCGGGCGTCTCGATCCTCCGATGCTGGCGATCCTCGACGAGGCCGCCAACGTGTGCAAGATCAGCGACTTGCCGGACTTGTACTCCCACCTCGGTTCCCGCGGGATCATCCCGATCACCATCCTCCAGTCCTACCGTCAGGGCCAGAAGGTGTGGGGGGACGCGGGTATGGACGCCATGTGGTCCGCCTCGACCGTCAAGGTGATCGGCTCCGGGATCGACGACCCGGACTTCGCCGACAAGCTGTCCCGCCTGATCGGTGACCACGATGTGGAGACCACGTCCACCTCGCACTCGGAGTCCGGCAAGAGCACGTCGGTGTCGATGCGGCAGGAGCGGATCCTGCCCGCCGACGCGATCCGTGCCCTGCCCAAGGGCACGGCCTTGTGTTTCGCCACCGGCATGCGCGCGGCCATGCTCGACCTTCGCCCGTGGTATCGGGAGCCGGGCGCGGAGGCGCTGTCCGCGGCGTCCGCCCGCGCATCGCAGGCGATCACTGCCCGCGCTATCGCCAAGCACACGCCGACGCAGTCCGACTTCCAGAAGGCCGTGTGAGCGGCACCCTGCTGCACTTGGTGCCGGTCCGCTCTCGCCAGGCGAAGGAGTTCGTGCGGACCTGGCACCGCCACCACCCGCCGCCCGCAGGACAGATCTTCGCCGTCGGCGCCGCCGACGAGTCCGGCGTCCTGCGCGCCGTCGCGATCGTCGGCCGGCCCGTTGCCCGCCACCTCGACGACGGCGCCACCCTCGAAGTCACCCGGACCGCCGGCGACGGCACCCGCAACGCCAACTCGCTGCTCTACGGGGCATCGTGGCGCGCGGCGAAGGCCCTCGGGTACCGGCGCCTGGTCACCTACACGCAGGACGGTGAGAGCGGCGCTTCACTGCGCGACGCCGGGTGGCACATTCGCCAGCCGCCCGCCCCGGGCCGGATGACACACCCCCTCCCGCCCACGGTCCGGCCACGGCAACGACCACGTCGCCCGTCTGCTGTGGGAAGCCCCTTGACCGAGCCCGCTCCCGCACGGCAACGGGCCGACCGTCCTCCATCTTCCCGTACTACCCCCGCCCCGCCCCCGGAGTTGTCCTGTACACCGTCGACCTGACCGAACACACCCGCCTTCTCGGCGAAGTGGCCCCCGCCCTGCAGGAGTTGTCCGCGCAGGCAACACGGATCCGGGAGGGCGAGATCGCCAAGCCCGTCCGAGAGATCACGCCTCTGAGCCTGCAGGTGCACGAGCTGGCGATGCAGTGCACACGCCAGCTCCACGACCTGTCGGTCAGCCAGTACCCCGCGATGGAGGGCGGCGCCGACAACCTGGCGCACCTGGCCGGCGCCTGCGCTCAGATCTCCCTGGCCGCCACGCTGTGCAACCTCGCCATCCACCACCGCACCGAGATCCTGCTGTCCCAGGACGCCGACTCCACCCCCGCGACCAGCCGTGACCAACTCCGCCGCGCAGGTGACGAGATGCAGCGAGCGGCCACCACCTACCGTGCCGTGGCTCGGCACCTCTCCCGCCGCCTCGCCTCGTTCTCGGAGCGCGCCGAGGACCGGCAGCTCATCGCCGACGCCCGCCGGCACAGCCCACAGCAGGCCCCCGCCACGTCACCGGTCCCCGCCACCCGGCGCCGCGTATGACGACACCACCGGCCGAGGGCCTCCTGTTCGACGTGGCCGCCCCGCCGACGCCCATCGAGCGGCTGCTGCTGCTCGCGGACCAGTACGTGCAGCACAACGACATGCTCGACCGGCTTCTGCGGGCCGGGCCAGCGTCGGAGCCCGACGCCCACGCCGGCTCCGCAGAGCAACTCGCCGCCGCGACCCACATCGCGATCAAAGCGGTCGCCGACGAACGCCTCTTCCACAGCCACGAATTGTCGGACGCGGTGGTCCGCCTCCAGCAGCTCGCCTTCCTGAGCAGCGCATCCGCGGACCACGGGCCCCACACGGCCCGCACGCTGACCGCCCTGGCACCCGAGGCCGCCATGGGGTGCGCCGGCACCCTCGCCTACGAGATACGGCACCGACGCGGCAGTACCGGCAACGTTCCGCACCACCGGCTGACCTCCACCCACCGCACCGCCTTGTGGGAGATCGGCTGCGGGAACGTCGTGGCCATCAGTTCCCTGGGCCGGCAGTACGTCCACTACCGGGACGAGCGCGTGCTGATCGGCACGCTGCGGTCGCTGGAAGCGGACGGCCTGGCCGAACGCGTGCCGAAGTCCGCGCCCTCCGCCTACATCGGTGGACCGCTCCAAGACCGCGTACGTCTCACCGCGGCCGGCACCACCGCCCTGGCCGCCGCCATCAGCAGCCCGCACAGCGCCAGGCCCCCGGCACGACACCCGCGCCCGCTCCCGCCATCGCGGAGTCAGCCGCCCGGACCCGCTGACCGATCCCCCGGAGTCACACCACCCCATGCCTCTGCTCGACTTGGCAGAACAGGTACAACAACTGCGCACGTTGGCACGTGAGTTCGAGGCTCTGCACGCTCGCGTACGGGACCTCTCCTATACCCCCGGCACCGACGCACTGCGCCAGATCAGCCCGCTCCTGCTCAAGGCCCAGGACCTGACGGCCACCGTCCTCGTCCACCTGGGCACGCTCGAATCCAGCGCTTACACCAGCGTCGGCGGGAGCCGCTCCAGCCTGGAGTGCCTGTCCTCGGTCGCAGTCGCCTCCACCTTGGCCGGCAACGACCTCGCCAGCGCGCTGTCGGTCAACGCTTACGACGGTGCGCCGTTCCCCGGCTATCCCGCGGACGATGCCTCCACGCGCGCCGCTCGCCAAACCGCGGCCATCCCGAAGATGACTGAGCACCTCGCCGACGCCGCCCACCAACTGAACCTGAGCGCGACCGGATGCCACTACGTCGCCACCGGCATCACCCGCGACCTTGACGCCGCACGCGAGGAAACGGTCTCCCCGCAGGCAGCTTCCGCCCCCGCACTGACCCGCACCCAGTACGACGCCCTCAAGGCCCTCGCCCTCGGCGGCGGACATCTGTATGAGAGTGCGCAGTGGGGGCCGGGCGCGACCCGTGTCGCCACCGGGGACGGGACCCGCATCTCGATGGCCACCTTCGGGGCCCTGAACAAGCGCGGACTCGTCGGCCGGGACATGAGCACCCGCCTGTCGCGCGGACAGAAGATCACCGTCACCAAGCTAGGACGCCAGGCTCTGAGCAGTCCGCGCCCCGCAGCCACGACGGCTCAGCCCGCACGGGCCGCCGCCGCACCTCCCACAATCCAGGGCGCACGCCGGTGACGCGCTTCGCGCCCCACGCCCGCGTCCTGGTCTCACCGCGCCATCTCGCGGGCGCCGGAATCGACCGGCTCGCCGACGCGATCGGCCCGCTGATCCACCTCTTCGGCTGGCCGAACGAACACGACCGTGCAACCGGCCGTATCACCGTCAACACCCCCGACAGCAGCCTGTTCGTGACCTTCAACTCTCGCCACACACAGGGGCAGTGGTGGTCGGTCGCTCACCATGATCCGTTCTGGGAGGCCCGGTTCACGCGGCAGACCCCGATCGAGGCCATCGCTGCCGTAACCCAGGCGCTGCCCCAGCTGGCCGGCGACTTCCGCCACTCCGACCGGATCCCGCTCACGACCAGCACGCTCGCCGAGATCGCCGAACTGAACCACTGGCGCCATGAAGGCAGCGGCACCTTCACCTCGCCCGACGGTCACTGCCGCCTGCAGCACGCCCCGGCGCAGGAGACCCCGTGGCGCTTCCGGCACCACGTGTACGACGGCTTCGGCACCCACTGGGACGCCTCCTTCACCCAGGACACCCCGGAACGGCTGGTCGCCCAGTTCTTCGCCCATCTCTCGACGACTGCCCCGGTCGAGCGCGCCTTCCGCGATGTCCCCCACCTCGTGCAGGACTTGGACTCCGCGGTCATCACGCCCGTCCGCGGAGCCGTCGTGAACCCGCACGTGCACCATGCCGCCGCCCAGCTCGACCGTGCCGTGCCCCGTCGCTGAACGGAACCCTCCACCCCCGATGACCAACCCGACCGTCCCCGCCGAGCACCTCCTCGCTCTCGCCGCGGACTTCACCCGGCACAACGACGCCTTGGCCGAGATCCGGCTGACCGCCGGCGGCCCCGCCACCGCCCTCAACCACCAGACCTCCCTCACCCAGCACCTGAGCGACTCGGCGCTGCACATCGTGGACGTCCTCAACGAGCAGCCGATGTACCACAGTCCCGCGATCCACGCCGTGTACGCGCGGGTCAAGCAGCTCGCCCAGCTGACCGTCACCGCGGCCGACCATCTCCTGAATGCCGCGGACATCCTCGAAGTGACCCGCGCCGGGATCCCCGTCCACGACGACGGTCTGCTCCTGACCTCCCGGCAAGCCCTGGATGAGGCCCGCAGCCGCCTCACCCTCGTGCGGGACCTGACCGCCCTGGGCACCACGGACGCGCTGGCCACCGCCGAGCTGTTCGTCGCCGAACGGCGCCGCCGGGGCGCCCGCCCGCTGCACCAGCCGCCTGCCCTGTCGACCGCTCAGGGCGTCGCTCTGCGTGCCGTCGCGCTCGGCGCGGTGACGATCACCGATGACAGGCCGATCATCCGCAGCGACGGCGTCCGCGTCTCCATCAGCACCATCCGCTCCCTGGAATCCCGGGGCCTGGTGACCCGCGAGCCATGCCCACGGCAGCACCACGACGAGCGGGTCCACCTCACCACCGACGGATCCCGCGGCCTGGCTGCCACCTTCGGCCTTCCCCGGCCCACCGTGCCCACCGTCGCACGGCCCGCGAGCCGCCCGACCGTGGCACGCGCAGCAACCCGTTGATCCACCTACCCCTCCCCACGTCACGCACCTCTGCCGCCGCCCGACCAGCGGTCCCGCCAGTCCGCTCCGGCCTGCGGTGCCCGAGGCCGTCTCCCGTAGACGGCCCGCACCGGCCGACCACCGCCCCCTTGGATCGCCGTGTCACTTCTGGACATCCCCGATGTGTTCATCGGGTCCACCGACGACGGGCACACCTTCGTCGTCCTCAACCGCCCCATCCGCGACGCCGACCGGCTGCTGACCGAGGCCGGCTTCCTCGCCCACGAACACCACGGTCGCAAGCTCTACCTCCTGCCGCCTGGCACCACGCGGGACGCGCACGAGCGCGCCGGAATCGCCATGTACGGGCTCCTGGCCCACACCCACGACCTCATCGACCTCTCCTGGACGACCCGCTGGAGCCCCGGCCCTCCGGCAGACGATCCGGACCTGCACTTCCAGTTCCGTGACGGCAGCGTCGCCGTGACCGCCAAGACCACCGCCGCCCGTTCCCTCCTGGAGCAGCACGGCTTCACTCCCACGGCAGACGGCTCGTCGTACCGCCCGCGGGACGGCCTGGACGAGCGCGGACTGCTCGGCGCTGTCACGGCCGCCGAGACGCACGCATACGCCCACGGTCTCAGCGCCCGCGTCGGCCTCGGCATCCCCACACCCGCCGACATCCCTCCAGCGGGCCGCCAACTCGCTGCCGCCACCGGCCCACTGCCCGCGCCGCCGGCCCGTCGCCGCACTCGCTGACCACCTTCACAACGGTGATCGCCGCGACCCCGATGGGAGTTGCCACGTCCCCCAGCAATCCGACCGCACATGATCTCGCCCGCGCCCTCGCCGACCAGCTCCACCCCGGTGCCGCTCCCCGCGACGTGACCGTCAGCTTCAACGCCCGCCGACAAGCCCCCGCCGAGTACCGCGACCGCGGCCGGGGCGGGCCGGTGACGGTCTACGCCCAGGCCCTGCACGCCACCCTCTACGGCCTTCCCGCAGACGACGAGCCGCTGCCCGCCGCCTTGGACGCGCTCCAGCAGGCCACGCACACCACTACTGCCCCCGAGCAGGAGACCGCAGTGCTGCGGCAGGTCGCCGAACAGCTGCGCAACGCCGCCGAGATCATCCAGCGCTACCAGTACCGAGCCCAATGGGACCGGCTCCCCGCCGACATCGCCACGCAGCTCCAGGACGCCCACGAACAGGCCGGGCAGATCGCCCGGGCCCTGGACCGCGTAGCACCCGCCTTCAGCAACCGGCCCGTCCCGCACCGCAGTCGCAGCCTCAGTACCGCCGCCCTCGCGACCACCCCGACTCCACCAGTGGGACGGCACCGCTGACCCCGGCACCGTCTCACCGCCGGGAAAGGCACCATCTCCCTGACCGCCTCCGATTCCCTGCGCACCCTCCTCACCCAACCCCGTTGCGCGCTGGGCGTGTTCGTTCCCGCCGGCCTGCACCCGCCCACCGCCGAGCGGCGCCACCTCGTCCAGATCGTCGACGCGGGTGCCGACCTGTTCGAAGTCGGGCTTGCCCACCACGACGCCCACCTCGACGGACCCGTCATCCAAACGGCCTACCGCCACGCCCTGAGCCGCGGGCAGATCCTCGACCGCACCCTCCGCGCGGCCGAGCATGCCGCCCGTCTGCGGCCGACCGTCGTCATGACGTACTGGGAGCCCGTCAGCCGGCACGGCCCCGAGCACCTGGCCCGCCAGTTCGCCGACGCCGTCACGGCCCTCGCGCAACGGCTCGCCGACATTCCAACCCCGGCTGGCCCCACGCCCACGGAACTGGGGACCGACGCCGCTTTCATCCCGCTCACCCAGCTCATGGGCACTGCCGGCCGACGCATGAGCTCTGGCGTGGTGGCCACAGAAGTACCAAAAGACAGGTGCGGGACGATGGAGAGAAAGCAATCCAACGGATAACGCCGCCCAGCCGAAAGCGCAGCTAGCGGTGCATTACTTCCTGCCCAGCCGAACCGTGGCGGAGATCCCGGATCAGCACATGTCCGGAGCCGGTAGGCGCTGAGCAGTGCGGGCCATGCAGGTCAAGGTTCTTGAGATCCGTGGGGAGGACAAAGTCCGGACCGACATGCGTCGGGTCGAAGACGAAGGCCACCTTCGTGCCGCTGCCTTTCGGCGAATCGAATTCCCTGGGACCAGAGAGTGGGCGAATACCGACGAGGTCCTGGCCAAAGCCACGTCCTGCAGACCACATCTCGATCGTGACCCGTTCAGACAGCGCCGCCGCGGCCGCCAACAGCCACCACTCAGAACCCAGGAGAGAGTCGAAGTAACCCAGGGCGGGGGCATCCGAGCCGTCCCAAGCATGAGGCTGGTCCATGACGATGGTGAAGCTGAGATCACCAGTGATCTCAACGACAGCGCGCAGAGTGTGCTCCGCAGCAACCCTTGTTGCCGGATGAAGCGCGTGGCGCGCCACGGCGCACAGCACGTGGACCGACAGCCTCGAATCTCCCCGCCCGACCCCGAAGTACATGCCCATCCGCCTGCGCACTGCGGCGTCGAACTCCAAAACCTCGATGTCAGCCACGTCGTATGAGTGCTCCGTCACGACCACACGCTACCGACCCGGCTGCCTGAACTGAAGGCGCAGGAGACGTCCCTTGCCTGCACCTGAGGCGCGTCCCTCCTGCTGCTCTCATCGCCCATCACCAAGGTCCATCGCCCCCAATCGAAAGGTCACAGCCCTGTCTCAATTCTCAATAACTTGCCCATTTCACCGAAATGCCCAGTGGCGGCATAGCAGGGACACCTCTCCGTCCGAGTGGGCGGACGTCGTCGAATTCGACGAAGCGATCCGGCAGGGCAATGCCCGTGCCAACGCGTCGGGCAGCCGGCTCCTGGGCGAGGCGTTCCTTCACCGCTCCCGCGTCCCGCTGAGCCAGGCACCGATCGACCACGTCACCGCAGCCGAGCGAGCCGCCCAGCAGATCAGCATGGACGAGGCCGACCTCCTGGAGAACGGCGTCGAGGACGGCTGCTCGCCCTGGGCCTGCCGGGGCGAGGCCGACGCACTGACGCAGGACGGCTTCGGGCTGGCCACGTGATACTCGACCTCTTCGCGGGGCCGGGCGGCTGGAGCAGAGCACTGCACGTCCTGGGCGTCCGCGACGTCGGGCTGGAATGGGACCCGTGGGCGTGCAAGACCCGTTCTGCGGCGGGGCAGTTGACGGTCCGGACCGACGTGGCCCGGTATCCGACCTGGCCGTTCGTCGGCCGCACCCACGGTGTGATTGCCTCCCCGCCGTGCCAGGCGTGGAGCATGGCCGGCAAGCGCCTGGGCCTGCTCGACCAGCCGCTGGTGCACGCGGCGGTCGAGGACCTGGCCTCCGGTCGCGACACCCGCGAGCGCCTCCTTGCCGCGTGCCGTGACGAGCGCTCCCTGCTCGCCGCCGAACCGATGCGCTACCTGCACGCGTTGAACTCGGTGGGCGAGCCCGACTGGGTCGCGATGGAGGAGGTGCCGGACGTCCTGCCGCTGTGGAAGCAGTACGCGGCCGTGCTGCGCGGGTGGGGGTTCTCGGTCTGGTGCGGGGTCCTCAACGCCGCCGACTTCGGCGTCCCGCAGACCAGGAAGCGGGCCATCCTCCTGGCCTCCCGGGTCCGGACCGCGCACCCGCCCACGCCCACGCACGCCCAACTCGCTGAGCCGGACTCGTTGTTCGGTCCGGGCCGCGCCCGCTGGGTCAGCATGGCCCAGGCCCTGGGGTGGGGGGCGACCGACCGGCCCGTACCCACCGTGTGCGCGGGCGGCGGACCCGGCGGCGGACCCGAACCCTTCCCTTCGGGCTCCCGCAAGACGCTGTCCGACGCCCGGGAGCGCGGCACGTGGACACCCCGGCCGGACAGGACGGTCCTGCAGTCCCGTCGTGAAGGCACCGGCCGGGCGGCCAGGCACAGCACACAGAAGAACGGTGCCGCCGACACTCAGGCGCCAATGTTCACCACCGAGGCCCACCACTGGTCATGGTCCCTGCGCAGCAACAACCAGACCAACGCCACCGTCCGGTCCATCCAGGAACCGGCCGGCACCCTGTTCTTCGGACACCGAGCAAACGAGTGCACCTGGGTCGCCGAACCCGCCTCACCGCCGACCACAGAAGCCGATGCGCCGGCCGTTCCCGAGCCGATCCGGATCACCGCCCAAGAAGCCGGACTCCTGCAGACCTTCCCCGCCGACTACCCCTGGGCCGGGAACAAGGGCCAGCAGTTCTCGCAGATCGGCAACGCCGTCCCGCCGCTGCTCGCCGGCCATCTCCTCGCCCCGCACCTCGGCGTCCACCTCGACCCCGACGACTTCACCCTCACCGCCTGATGCCCCACACCCCCGAACCCGAAGACGACCACACCGTCTACGCCAGCGCGCCGCCGCAGCCGGTGTTCCACGTCGAGCAGGCCCTCCTCGGAGCCCTCCTCCTCGATCCCCGCCTCCTCGGTGACCTGACCGGCATCACCGCCGACTCGTTCTCCACCGCAGCGCACACGGCTGTGTTCGCCGCGATCAGCACCCTGCCGCCGCCCGACCCGGCCGAGCACGCGAAGAACGCCACCTGGCTCAACCTCGTACTCACCGCGGCACGCCAGCAGGCGCGCGGGCTGACCGCCTCCGACCTGCACGCCCTCGTCCAGGTCTGCCCCTGGCCCCGCCACGCCCCCGCCTATGCCCGGATGGTCGAGGCCGAACACGCTCGCCGCCGCCTTGAGACAGCCGCGGAATACCTCGTGCACACCGTCCACGACGCCTCCCTCCCCCACCCCGTCCAGACGGTACTCACCGAGACCGACGCGCTCGCCACGCTCGTGGACGACATCGCAGCCCGCTTCCCACCACGCGCAGGAGTCCTGCCCCGCACCGCGGCCCCGCCGCCACCCGCTGCACCCGACTACACGGAGGCCATCGAGGAGGAACGGCTGCTGCTCGCGACCGCCACCGCCTACCCGGCCGGCATCGACGCCGTCCCGTGGCTGCTCCCCGGCGACCTCGTCGTGCCGCTGCACGCCGGCCTGTGGCAGTGCCTGACCTCCCTGGCCCGCCGACAGGAGCCCGTCGACCCCGTCACCGTCCTGTGGGAAGCCCAGCAGCGCGGCCTCCTCGACGACGGAAGCGATCCTGGTGAGGTGCTGCGGATGCTGGCCGAACCGGCGGCATCCGTGGAGCACTGGGGCGAGCGCGCCCTGCAGCGTTCCCTCCTGACCACCGCCGAGCACACCGGCTGGCGCATCTCGGCGTACGCCGGCGACCCGGCGAACACCCCCTTCCAGCTTGTCGTCGGCGCCCGACGCGCCCTCGCCGACATCAGCGCCGTCCGCACCCGCTGGCAGCACGCCACCACAACGGCCCCACCGCCACGACCGCGACCGACGCCCACCACCCGCGCCGGCCCACCCACCACCACAGCCGTGCACGCCACCCGCCCCGTGCGAGCAGCCCGATAGCCCCCGCATACTCCGGTGGCCGGACCCGAAGGCCCGGCCACCGGCAGAACAGACGAGGCCCGCACATGACTCCCGCCATCGACGCCCACGTCCGCCTCGATATCCACCCCACTCACCCGAGCGCTGTGCAGGCCGTCTTGACCGGCAGCCAGGCTCACGTCGCCCTCGTGACCCTGGAGGCTGCCGAGTGGAGCGTCGCCGCCACCAACGTCCTGGTCCTGGCCCGCATAGATCACGAGGAGCCCCACTGGGCCATGGATGCAGCCGAGCATCTGCGCGCCGAGGGCATCGCGGTGGAGATCACCCCTCGGCACCAGGAGACCATGAACGAGGAATGGACCTGAGCCGACTACCCGATGCCGTGGTGCACCCGCAGCGAGATCCGCGAGGTCTCCAACCAGGCGCAGAAGATCCACGACGACATCCGCCACGGCCACCTCCTCATCCACGCCGGCTGGGAGCACACCGTCGACGGACGCTGGATCCGGTGGACAAACCCCTCCCGAGACGCAGGCATCCGGTTCGACGCATTCGCCGCCCACCAGCCGAACAGCAACCTCACCACCTGGACCCTCTGGTCCGGCCCCAGCACCGACCACCCCACCTGGACCGTCACGGCCTCCCCGTACACCCCCAGCTCACTGCTGGCCGACCTCGCCGAGACGCTCGCCCACGACACCGGCACCCGCCACGCCCAGCCCGCAGGCCGCGCACGAAAGACCAGCCTCACCACCAGCCCGCCAGCCACTGCGCCCGTCACGGCCGGTGCAGCGGCCAGCCGGTCACGCTGACCACCGACGACGCACGAGGGCGGGGCAACATAGCGCGGGATCGCCGGTTGGCCAAACCGGCGATCCCGCGCACCATAGACAGTCCACCGCCATGCCCTGCCCGCCCGTCGAAAGGCACCGCCCACGACCGCAGACACAGCACGAAGCGCAGCCCGCCAGGAGACAGACAGCGGCAGCCGATCACGCCGCCGCGTAGCTCGCCCGGAACAACTCCTGCGCCCGCTCCACGTCCCGCACCGTACGGAGCTGCACCTCCAGATCACCTGTCCCGTGGTGCCCGAGACCCGACACATCCCGGGTAAAGCCCGGAACCAGGTCGACGCCCTTCGGGTCGACCTTCAGGTAGACCAGCAGCTTGCTGCGCTGCGGCGGGCACAGGCAGGCGAAGTTCCGCAGCCGCTGGTACGCCCGGTAGGTCTTGTGGTCGACCCGGTTCACGCCGTCCCCGAGCCCGAGCAGAACCTCGTCGACCGCACCCGCCAACTCCGCCATCGCCGCGCCCTCCACATCGGCCGCCGCCCAGGCAACCGCCTGGCGCCCTGCCCGGCGGGCCACCGGCATGCCGCCGCTCACGGAGGCCACGGTCTCAAGCCCGAGCAGGTCGTCGCCGAAGAGCCGGTAGCGGACCAGGTCGATCGACCTCCGGTGCTCGCGCACGGCATGCACGTCGTAACGGGTGAAGTCGCCGGCGATGCAGATCAGCCGCGGGCCGCTCCACAGGACCTGGGACGCGGCCGTCACCCCGAGCCGGTCGCGGACCAGGTGCTCGAACTCGGCCCGGTGGTCCATCAGCCACGCCAGGTAGAACAGGCCCTGGTTGATGACGCCGGCATCCGTACCGCGCTTGTACTCGATATTACCGACCGCGGGAGCTCGTGAACCGGCCCTGAACTGCAACGATTCTAAGGCTACATGTCCGTGATGATGAGTTGGGGCCGTTGCTGTAGCTCGTCCGACTGGCTTCGTGGCTCGGTCCGTTCGCTCGGCTGGCTGTGACGTCGTTCAGCGGCCCCGCGATATTGGCCACTTGGCCCCGGGCAGTTGCAGATCACCGGGTGACGTTCCGAAGCGGCCCCACTGACACCCACCTGCGGGCACGGCCACCAGGAGGGGCCACTGCAGACCGTCATCGAACATCTGTCGGCGCCACCGATGGCCAATTCGGTGGGGCCGATCGCCGACGTCGAAGCTACGCTCGGCGGTGGAGGGGTCGTGGGGCGTTTGTTGCATACATCCTCGTAGGAGCGCAGGATGCCTGGGGTCGGGTGCCCCCCACCATGGCTCGTCGAACCCGTTATGCATTGAACGACTCAGTCGAAGTGACGACACGTGGCCACTTCGCACCATGTCAGGTGCTGAGAATGGCGTACACGATCATCGCCAGGTAGCAGGATGACACCATGACGACGACACTCACCGATGCCTGGGCACGTGTGCGAACGGCTCTGGACGCGCATGCTCCCTCGACAGCACGTACTGTCCGGGCACCGGCGGCCATGGGCGACATATCTGAGGCTCAGTCCGTGATGGGGCAGACGTTCCCCGATGCGGTCAGGGATCAGCTGTTGCTTTTCGACGGGGCGGAGCCGAATCCAGTCACAGGCGTTTTGCTGCCACCCTTGTACATCCCTGTCGGCATCCATCGGATGCAGATGCTGTGGCAGCGCAAGCGTGCCGTCTCAGCAGCCCCGGCCAGCAGAGAGGATGCCGTAGATATTGCCGGAGAGTCTTGTCGGGAATTTCATCCGCTCCTGGTACCTATCGGGGACGACACGACGGGAGACCTGCTGGTGGTGGACAACAGGCCCGGTGAGCTCCGTGGGAGTGTCCTGACCTGGAGCAAGGCCGACGGCTTCTTTGGCGCGCCCACCTGGCACAGTGTGACCGAAATGTGGGCCGATGTAGCGAGCGCGCTGGAGACCGGGTCAGTTCAAGGCGCCGAATATGAGGATGATCCTCACATGACCCGCAACGGGTGTGCTGCGGTGTTCACCGCTGACGGAATTCTTGAATGGGAGTTCTAGCGAGGCCGGTCTGTTCCCGGCCGTCGCAGGCCGGGAACAGACGATAGCTATCAGGGGATGATCACCACATAGAACTCGTCGTTGGGTCCGTCGATGATCCGGTTGTCTGCGTAGTAGGACGCAAGCTGGCTGCCGCCTGCGCCGTTTTCGGTGCCGTCGATGGCCAGCGCCGAGAAGTTGTTTTTGGGCTTGGTTGGCTCATAGATGGACTGGGCCGATCCTTCATAGGTTGAGGCGAACGGGTACTCGTCGCACTCCAGCCCTTTCGACGCGTAGAAGGGGGTTGCGAGTGTGCATACCTTCACGGCCTCACGCCGGTTTGCGTTGTATCTGTTCAGGTTCGTCTGGTTGATGCTTTTCTGTAGTCGGTGCAGCGGGTCGCTGGCGCTCTGGCCTGCCACGTGCTTCGAGGGATTGGCCGGCAGGGTGTTCTGCGGCTGCGTGAAAGCCGTGTTGATGTGGGAGGCTACCGCGCGTTCCGGGGCAGTACTGGCGGTGCTGTAGCGCAACGGGGAGACGTCGTAGCTCAATTCGGCGCCCCCGCTGTGCAGCAAGTCCGTGGGCTTGTAGTTGGGAAGGTAGGGGGAATTGTCCCAGCGCAGCCCGAACGAGGAGAATTTCCACTCAGCCAGCGGGTTGGTCTCGACCCAGCCCGGCGGCCACTCGGGTACGAACCTCATGTTCCAGACCGCCCATATGCCATCGTCGGGGGCGAGGCCCTGCCCGGGCGCGGCGTTGGTCGATATCATAAAATGCGGGTTCGCCTTGAGATCGGCCACCGTCGTCGGAGTCGGGTTGAGGCCCCCCTGCCCCAGCGTCACACCGTCGGGAACCGTGGGGTGGTTCACCGAGGTGCCCACGAGCGTTTCGTCGATCGCGTTGACGCCCGTTGCGTAGAAGTCCGAGAAGTAGTAGTCGAACTTGATGTCCCGCGAGTTGGCCGACACCGTCGCGATGGCGCTGACCGTCATCTGCGAGAAGCCAACAACTTTCCCGTTTTGGTGCCAGTTGGCAGAAAACCACTTCGACTCGCACATCGCGAAGCGGGACGCGATCCACATGCTTGCGTCAGCGGCGGTATGTTCCTTGCATTCCGCGAGCGTCATCGTCCTCTTCGGCGCGTCCGTCACGGTGGGGCTCAACCGGGCGCCGGACTTCCCGGCTGTCCCTGCACTGGCATTGGGCACATCCCCTCGCAGGGACGCCGGACCGATCCTGCGGACGGTGTCGCTCTTGATCGCCCTGTGCCGCTGCGTCAACCCCGCAGCCTCGGGAGTTTCACCGGCCTTCAGCCGTTTGAAGATGGTGCCAGGGGACTGCGTCGGAGCGTCCGTTACGTAGGCGTCGACCGTCATCGCGTCGGCGTGAGGCGCCGCCTGCGCGGCTGAGGTCCCCAGCAGCGCTAAGGCCATCGCGGTCAGCAAGATTGCGAGCGTGTGTCTGAGACTGCGCATGTGATCCTTCCGTGAGACAGGAGCCGACGAGCAGGTCCCTGCCAAGATCTCCCAACAGGAATTAAACGTACGCCAGTTCGACTCTCGGCGCCGCAGGTTTTGCTGCCGACGCAGGGGACGGGAGAGTGAACCAGCCATGATCGACAGCAGTGACCTGACAGCAACATCTGGCTGCTGTGCGTGACGGGTTATCGCTGAGTCCCTCTCGTAACCAAACCAGCTGAGGGCGACGGTAACGATGTCGCAAGAAGCGCATCTTGACGTCGGTGTTGGATTCCTCGGGCAGGACCCGGATCGCGCCCATGAGCTTGTTGAACTGCGCTTGGACAGCGGTAGTTCAACGGCCTGCGGGTTTGTTGTGCGGCACGTGGATGCCGGACGGAGCGCCCTCGTACCCCCTGTCCCATTGGTGGGAGTTCGTCAACGGCGGCCCGGTCGGTGGGCGGTGAAAGGTCGTGATGGCGGGCGCAGGCTGATGTCGTACTCGCCGCCGGGCATGCATGCCGGACGGCACGTGAAGCCTCTTGGTGGGGACTGGTCTTCACGGACCAGTCCCCACCAGGGTCACCCGTTTCCGACCCAGGATCGACACTCAGCGGACCTGCCGACGCACCTTGTGGGATCTTCTGCTGTCAACGGCACACTGGCTTCGGTGGAAAGGAGTCAGGTAGCTGATCCCGGGTCGGTGATGCGGGCTTCGAGGTCGGCGACGCGGCGGTCTTGGAATCGGAGGTTGGAGCGGGCGGCCTTGAGCCGCTCGTCGAGGGTGCGGTTCTCGGTGGTGAGCTGGCGGATGCGCTGCTTGAGGGTCGTGTTCTCGGTGGTGATCCGCTGGATGTCCTCCTCGGCCCACTCGGCCTGCAAGTCGCGTACCTGGCCGAGGAGCTCGCCAATACGGGTGCGCTGCGCGAAGATCTCGGTGTGGGCGACCTTGAGGGCGTCCTCAGCGTTCAGTGCGCGTTCGCGCCAGGTTGCCTCGCGTTTGTCGTCCTGGTCAGAGAGTATCTGGGTGCGGCGTTCGCCAGCCTCGGTCATCGCTGCAGCGACCGTGCTTCTGGCCTCGGCGTTGTCGTAGAGGAAGGTGCGCGAGACGTCCGCTCGGCGGGCGACGGAGGCGACACTGACCTGGGCTTTCTCGCGTCGTAGCCGTGCGATGGCCTGGTGGACGCGCTCCAGGGCGGCTTCGGTCCTGCGGCGGCGGACGGCCATGGCCGCCGCAGTGCGGGGTTCGGGAACGGCGGCGCTGTTCATGCAGCTTCCTGTTCAGGGTCGTCGCTGTCGGCTGTGCACGTACCGCTGTACTCATCCGGCTCGTCGCCGCCCACGTCGGCGAGATCGGCGGCGCGGAAGGCGGTGGACCACACGCGATGGAAGTAGTCCTGGGGTTTGCGCATGTCCAGGGCGAGGGCGTCGTCGAGGAGACCGAGGCTGGCCAGGGCCTTCTCCAGGCCGTCGATGGCGCGGTTGGTGGGCTCGAAGTATCGGTGGAGGTAGTCGGCGGTGGCATCATCGGGGGCGCCTTCGGCCAGCAATCGCCACTGCTCGCGTTTGCGCCGCCAGTAGAGCAGGTCGGCGCCGGACAGGACGAACTTGTCGCAGTTGTGGCAGTCGAGGCTCCAGGGGCAGGCGCCGCCGTCGACGACGGGCTGGAAGGTGCAGAACCCGCCCTCGGCGGGGGTGCTGCGGCGCGACAGGTCGATGGCCAGGGCCTGGGCCTGTTCTCGGGTGAGCGGGGTGGTGTCGCTGGTGAGGATTTCGCCGGGGTGAGCGGTACCGGGTCCGGCGACCCAGACGTGCTGGAGGACGTTGTCCAGGTCCGACTGGGTCAGGTGGACGTAGTGCTCGGCCATGCGGTCGGAGACCTGGCCGAGGTAGCGACGGATGTGCGTCAGGCTCGCGCCGTGCCGCAGCAGCCGGGTGGCCAGCGTGTGTCGGGCCTGGTGGGCGACGTAGTGACCGCCGAGGTCGAGGTTCGGCGATCCAGCTGCGGAAGCCGGTGTGGAACCAGGTGTAGGACAGGGCACGGCGGCCGTCGGGGTTGAGGATGTGGGTGGGGAACAGGGCCAGGTGAGCGCGTTCGGCAGCAGTGGGCGGGCGGCCGGCGTGCCGGTCGGCGAGGTGGGTCAGGGTCTTTTGGCGGCGTTCGTCGAGCCGGTGAAGGAGATGGTCGGGGATGCGGACGGCCGCGTTCAGATTGCCGACCTTGGTCTGGTCGTGCCAGAGCAGGGGCAGCCCGCCGTAGCGGCCGACGCAGTCCAGGCGGAGCTGGATGACCTCGCTGGCGCGCCGGCCGGTGACGATGATGGTCTCCCACATGTCCCGCAGGCCCCGGTCGTGCGGGTCGTAGCCGTCGGCGAGCTGCTGCAGGTTGGCTTCGTCGGCAAGTGCCCGGGCGACTTCGTCGGGGAAGGGGTTGCGGCTGCGGGGCGTGCCCGGGCCGCCGACAGGCATGGCGGCGATGAAGGCGCGGTCCAGGCCGATTCTCTCGGCGCTGCCGCTGTCCAGCGCGCCGCGCAGCAGGGACCGGCCGTAGTTGAACACCATCCGGCGCGAGTTCTCGGTGACCGTCGCCCTTTTGCCGTCCAGGCGGGCCTGGCCGCGGAAGGCCAGGCCGAGGCGTTCGCGGTTGCGCAGGTCCGCGACGAAGCGGTGGACGTGCTCGCCGCGCAGCACGGTGGGGTCGTGGCCGCCGCCCGGCGCCTCCGCCTCCAAGAACGCGGACAGTTCGGCGCCGGCGCGACGCACGAAGTCCACCGGCTGGGCGCTGCGCGGGCAGGTGGGCGAGCGCAGCAGGTCGGCGATGTGATCCCACAAGAGGTCGCGCAGCCACTGCTGGGTGATGCAGGTCAGGTCGACGTAGCTGGAGCGGTGCGGGAAGCGCACCCCGAAGTGCTCGGTCTCGATGTAGCCGGCATTCCGGGTGTCGGAGGGGGTGAAGTAGATCTTCCGCAGGGCCTGTTGCATCTCCTGGACCATGCGCTGGTGGTAGGCGCGGTGGAAGACGGAGGGGTCAAGGCCGGCCAGGGACGCCACGTCGCGGCGCTGGCATTCGTCCGCGAGTGACTGCACCCACGTCAGGTGCCACACTGCGACGGGCTGCAGGCCGTGGACATGCATGCCCCACTGGAACTCGGCCCTCAGCAGGGGCCGCAGCCCGCGCAGGTTGACCGTTCCGGTGCGGTGCACGGGCAGCTGTGCGCGACACCAGGCACGGAAGGCGACTTCGTCCTCGCAGGTCACGGGCACGGGGCGATCACGGCGCTCGTAGGTGGCGAAGAAGTTCTTCGGCGGCTTCGCCCCGCCCGGGCGCCCGGCACGGATGTAGCCGCGCTCGTGCGCGCCGCACAACCCCAGCGGCGAGGCAGCCAGTTCGTCGCACACGTCCGCGCGGCACTCACCGTAGCCCGGGAGCGACGGCTGGCCGGCCAGCCACCGCTCGAACTCCCCCTCGTTCACACGTCCTTCGGGGTGCCGCTTCAGGTGGCTCAGCCACCGGTTGCGGTGCCGGAAGCACAAAACCAGTTGCAGGCTGAACGCCGGACGCTGCGGGCAGATCCGGCACATCATCGCCTCCGGCATCTCCGTGGCTGGCAGCGGCTCCGCACTCCGCAGGAACTGGGTCCGGCTCATGCCGCGCGCCTCCGCCTCCTGCCACTGCCCGGCGTGCACCGAGCACATCGCGTAGCGCCGCCAGCGGGGCCGCGCGCAATCGACGACCGTGCAGCTCCACGGATAGACCGGGTGCGTCGGCGGGATCTTCAGCACCCCGCCGCGCAGCACCGGGTCGAACTCGGGCCCGCCTATCAGCGCGGTGAGCACCTCCAGCCGGTCCCGTCGCGTGCGGGCATCCTGCTGTGGCAGCAGCGACGGCGCCGTCACTTCGTCTCACCCCAGACCGTGCGCAGGGCGGCGTCGAAGACCGGATCGTGGACATCGACGTGTCCGTAGACCTCATCCACCATCGCGGCCGAGGCCCAGCCGCCGGCGTCCCGGGCGATCAGCGTGTTGCCGCCGGCGGCGTCCAGAACCGCGGACGTGAACGAGTGCCGGAAGGCATGGGGTTTCACGATCCCGAGTCCGGCTCGCTTCCCGGCCCGGCCGAGCATCCGCCGGGCGCCGACCGGCGCCCACGGCTGTCCGGTAGCGGCGCCGTGCAGCTGGACCAGGAGCATGCCGTGCCCGGCGCCGCGCGGGTACTCGGTGGTGAGGTACTCGAAGTAGGTGTGCACCATCGCCGGGCTGACCCGTTTGATCAGCCCGCCGGTCACGATCCCGTGCTCGACCCGCCAGGGGTGCTTGGTCTTGACCTCGGCCCGGTTCGGATTGCCAGGCCGGTGGCAGACGTGGAGGTGAGGGGCGCGGCACTCGCCGCATGCCGCGTTCTCACGCAAGTGCAGGTCGACCAGGTGCAGCCCGCAGAGCTCTCCTATGCGAAGCCCGCCGTCGGCGAGCCAGGTGACCACCAGTCGGTCCCGGGCGGCGTTCACCGTCTCCAGCAGCCTCTCCCGGGCGCCGTCCGGAAGCATCTTCGGATGCCGGCGGTGCGGGCCCTTCGGCGCCAGCGGGTTGGTGGGAAGCGACGACTTCACATGCCCGAGGAACGAACGGCGCCGGTCCACCCGCGACGGCAGCCGGGACTTGTCGAGCTTCTTGCCGAGCTCCCCGTTCACACCGAGGGAGGACTGGTGCAGATAGAAGCCCTTCAGGCAAGCCGCCGCGGTCGACAGCGCGGAGCGGCCGTAGGGGCGCTTGCCGACCCGCCACGGCTCGCCGAGCGGCATGCGCGGACCTCGGCACCGCCGATGCCCATGTACCGTTCCAGATCCCGCAGTTGGACCCCGGCGAAGGCCAGGCACTCCCGCTCCAGCCACCGCAGATGGTCCACCAGCAGATACGCGTACGTCCTCTGCGTTCCCGAACCATCATGCAGACGCAGGAACCGGTCCGCCTCCGTGTGCACCGTCCCCTCGGGCCACACGATCGTCCACGACCGCCGCCCGTCCTTCCGCTCGATCTGCTGGACCCTCAGGTCCCCAACCACCACGTGCCGTGCCACTCGTCCTCCGTACCGACTCCAGAACATGACAGACGTCCCGGACACGGTCGGTAAACAAGCCTGGGACGCGCTGGTCACAGTCCCAGACGGACATCACGGGCAGGATTACCTGCGGTCGGTAAACTCAACCACGACCGGCGAACCGTTCTCGTCCAGCCCGAGCGAATCGATCCGGCCCCCGTGCACCGGCCCGGTGCCGTACTCACTCGCCAGGAACCGGACACCCAGCAGCGTCTCCATGTGCGCCTCGACGAGACCCTGAACATCAGCCTCGACCTCGGCAAGACGCGGCATGACCTCGGTCATGCCGCCATTCGTCGCGTCCGTGCGGAACAACTTCAGGCCCGACACCTTCCCCTCCTCGGCTCGGTGATCACCAACGCCAAGAAGGTGCGGGATTGTTTCCACGAGAAGCCAGGGAGACGTGAAGGTGATGTGAGAGGGTACGTACAGCCCGGCCGGGGAGCGCTCACGTCCCCCGGCCACCAGGAATCAGCGATTCCCCCATGTGTCCCCCGCGTCCCGGGGGACAGCGCCGAGAGGCTGCGTTTGCGCAGGTCAGCCCGCGTCGCTCAGTGGATAGAGCAGACGCCTTCTAAACACCTGCGCTATTGCGTGTTGCTGGCCTCACTTTGCGGTGGACCCACATGGTTATCAAGATCTGGCCCGAATCCCGTCGATGGGGCGGCGCGTCTCGATCGAGCCGCTACTGATCCGAATTTGACGGGAAGCTGTACGAGCACGGCGCACAGTCGGCCTCGAAGCTCGGCTCCAGCAGCAGCTTCAAGGCCGCCCGGACCAGCCGGTCCGCCACAGAAGAAATCCCTAGACCTCGCCGCTTGCGCGACCTCGACCTAGGGATCACCGGTCCCTAACCGACACCGAATGGAACGGGCGGGACTTCAACTGCTCCTGCGGTTCGGTGAGGAAGTGGGCCTCGCCGAACCGCTCGCGGACGAAGTTGACGGAAGTGCCGTCCACTCCGGCCGACCGTATGCCCCTGTTCCCCACGAATCGCACTCAGGCCATGGCCAGGAACGCCGGATCGCAGACGAGGTTGTACAGACCGTCGAGTCGGCGATGGGAATCGTCGCTCTCCGAACCGTGCTGTTTGGTCTCGATTTCCGGTACCCGTCAATCGGCCCGGAACGGGCCGACGCCGGACGGCCCGCTGTCCGGTCAACAGACCGAGGCAACGGCGTGCATCCGCATATGGCGGAATGTCGCACGCTCCATCAGCCGTTTCGCCTGACCTTTCCTGGCGGAAGGCTTCAAGGCGCGCTTGTCAGGGCTACCTCCCAGATCGCCTGGCTTCCATCAGAACTCCGCGCGCTGCCGCAAGGATCTCCTCGGAGAGTGGAGAGCCCTTGGTGGCCCGGGCCAGCACGAGTGCGCCGAGCATCGTACAGAGTTGGGTGATGCCGTCGTGGTCTTCGGTGGCGAGCCAGTCGGCGAAGTCGCCGGCTCCTTCGATGTAGGCACGATGCGCCTCGCGAGCACCGGGTTCGCGGGCCATGTCGTGGGCGAGTGCCGCAACAGGACAACCCTCCGCTGGGTTGTCGCGGTGCTCGACGGACAGGTACCGCTCGATCAGCGCCTGCTGGGCGGCATGCCGTCCGTCGTGCTGCTCAGGGTCATCCTCGCGACCCTGGGCAAGTTCTCCGAACGCATGAACAGTGGCTTCGTCAATGAGCGCCTCCTTGGAGGCGAACTGCTTGTAGAAGCCGCCATGTGTCAGGCCGGACGCCTTCATCAGGTCAACGACGCTGATATGAGTACCCCGCTCGCGGAACAGGCGAGAGGCCGTCTGTACGACCCGCTGCCGGTTCTCCCGCGCTTGCGCCTGTGACACACGGCCCATCGGCCCTCCCCAAGTTGGATGTCAGTTGCCATCTATCCTATGCTCGACTTTGGATTGCGAACGTAATCCAAAAGGGGCCCGGTCACGCGGGACCGCCGGCAGTGGGAGCAGAGATGGACTTCAAGGACACCGTGGCCGTGGTCACCGGTGCCAACCGCGGGCTCGGACGCCACCTGGCGAGTCAGCTGCTCGAGCGCGGTGCGAAGGTCTACGCGGCAGCACGACGTCCCGATACGGTCGACGTGACCGGCGTGATCCCGATCCGCCTGGACGTGACCGGCGGAGAGTCCGTCCTGGCCGCGGCCCACACCGCTTCCGACGCGACGCTGCTGGTCAACAACGCCGGCATCTCCACCGCCACACCGCTGATAGCCGGCAGTCTGGAAGCGGTGCGCCTGGAGATGGCAACCAATTTCTTCGGGCCGCTCGCCGTAACGCGCGCCTTCGCCCCGGTCATCGAGGGCAACGGTGGCGGCGCTGTCCTCAATGTCCTTTCCGTCCTTTCCTGGCTGCACCCTGCCGGACTGGGTTCATATGCTGCGGCCAAGGCAGCCGCATGGGCACTGACCAATGCCGCTCGGGAGGAGTTGGCTCCCCGCGGCATCATCGTTTCCGCACTGCATGTCGGCTACATGGACACGGAGATGGCCGCTGGCGTACCTGCCGATCTGAAGGCCGACCCCGCCGATGTCGCGGCCCAGGCGCTCAGAGGCATCGAGAAGGGAACGCTGGAAATCCTCGCCGACGAGCGCACCCGAGTCGTAAAGCAGGGGCTGGCTACAACGCTGAATCCGACATAGGACCAGCGTGACGTACGGCCCCCGTACTCTCAGAATTTTAATTCCCTCCGATTAGGGACGAGAAAAGGAGATATCCGTGAAGGCCTTCACGGTCGAACGCTACGGCCACAAGGACGGTCTGCGAGCCAGTGAGGTGCCGGAACCGCACGTGGGTGTGGGCGACATCTTGGTCCGGGTCAGCGCGGCGAGTGTCAATCCGCTCGACTACAAGATCCGGGACGGGGAATTCAAGGCGATCCTTCCCTATCGAGTGCCATTCATTCTGGGAAACGACCTGTCCGGTGTCGTGGTCAAAGTGGGCGACGGCGTTACGCGATTCGCTGTGGGGGACGAGGTCTATGCCCGGCCGGACAAGGATCGCATCGGAACGTACGCAGAATTCATCGCGCTGAACCAGGATGACGTGGCGATCAAACCGACCACGCTGAGCATGGAGGAGGCCGCGTCCCTTCCCCTGGTCGCCCTCACCGCATGGCAGGCCCTGGTCGAGCGGGGACGTGTGCAACCCGGCCAGAAGGTGCTCATCCACGCAGGTTCGGGCGGTGTGGGCACCATTGCCATCCAGTTGGCGAAGCATCTGGGTGCGACCGTGGCCACAACCACGAGCACGGCCAACATCGAACTGGTGAAGAGCCTGGGCGCGGACATCGTGGTCGACTACAAGAACCAGGCGTTCGAGACGATCCTGCAGGACTATGACCTGATCTTGGACCCGCTCGGAGGCGAGACACTCAAGAAGTCCTTGCAGGTGCTGAAGCCTGGCGGGAAGGCCATCGGCATCGCAGGCCCCCCGGACACCGATTTCGCCAGGGAACTGCGAGTAAATCCGATCATCCGACTGGTGATGGGCGTGTTGAGCTTCGGAACCCGACGACGCGCCCGACGACGCAACGTGACGTACTCGTTCCTCTTCATGAAGGCCAGCGGGCACCAGTTGCACGAACTCGCCACGCTCATCGACGCGGGCATTATCCGCCCCGTCGTCGATCGTGTATTCCCGTTCGAGTCAACCCTGGAAGCACTGGAGTACGCCGAGGATGGACGGGCAAAGGCCGGCAAGGTTGTCATCAGGATGCCCTGACAGTGGCATCACCTTCGGATGATCCAGGTTCCGCGAGGACGACGCCCGGGCCCGGATCCAGATACACCGAACTGGCGAGCCGCACCGTGAACCCCACTACTTGAAGGGCAGGACCATGAGCGCACCACGGAATTCCCGCTCCCGTCCAGCAACGTCGTACCGGGATGCGCCTACCCGTTCCCTATCCGTTCGTGGCGTCGACTTTGTCTATCGGGACCTTGGCCCCGATGGTGGCGTGCCGCTGATCCTTCTGATGCATCTGGCCGGGAACCTGGACAACTGGGATCCTCGGGTCGTCGACGGAATCGCCGTACATCGCCGTGTAATCACCTTCGACAACCGCGGGGTGGGGGGATCAGGCGGCTCCACTCCGGACACGATCGAGGAGATGGCGCACGACGCTGTGGCGTTCATCCAGGCCCTCGGGTTCGAACAGGTCGACCTGCTCGGCCTGTCGATGGGCGGCTTCGTGGCTCAGGTCGTGGCTTCCGAGGAACCCCATCTCGTACGCAGGGTGATCCTTGCAGGCACGGGTCCCGCCGGAGGCCACGGCATCGATCGGGTGCCGGCGCTCACCATCCAGGCCACGCTGAAGGGTGCGCTGGTCCGCCAGGATCCGAAGCTGTCCCTGTTCTTCACCGAGACCACGGATGGCCGACGGGCAGGACGCGCCTTCCTGCGAAGACTGAAGGAGCGTACGGACAACCGTGACAAAGAAATCTCGCTGTCGGCACTCCGCGCGCAACTGAGGGCCGTCAAGCGGTGGGGCCGTCAAGCACCCTCGGACCTCTCAGCCATTAACCATCGGATCCTTGTAGCGAACGGCGATAACGACCGGATGGTGCCCAGCGAGAACACACTTGACTTGGCTGCGCGTCTACCTAAGAGCGAACTCGTCCCCCTGTACCCGGATGCCGGGCACGGAGGGATCTTCCAGTACCACGACAAATTCGTGGCAAGTGCACTGAGTTTTCTCGATTCATCAGCTTGAGGTTCGGACAGTTCTCGGTCGAGAGCCCTGATGAGGCGAATGCGATCTCTGAGATGTCACACGATTTCACGTACGAGATGACTCTGGCCTGGCGCCTGCGAGAGCAGCGTCCACCAAGACTTCAGCGATAGACCGTGCGCACGCACTGGTGTCGCTGCTGTTGAGCGCGGTGCCGCGTGCGGCGACACCGTCATAGAGCAACGCAAGCTGCTCGCCGAGGGTTTCGGCATCGGAAATCCCGGCCTGACGTGCGATGTTCGCGAGTCGGCGGGCGAACTCCCGCTTGTACGCCGCGGCGAACTGGTGAGCGGAATGCTCGGGATCGGGTACCTCGACACTGGCGTTGAGGAACTGGCAGCCTCGAATAGGCACAGTCGTATCCCGTGGCATCGCATCGAAGATGGAAAGGAGTTGCTCACGCGGGTCCAGCAATGGCTCGTCGGGCGCCCCGGAGACGGGCAGGGCATCGCGTTGCAGTGCCTGCAGATACGCAAGGACGAGCTCGTCCTTGCTCCGAAAGTGCGTGTACAGGGTGCGTTTCGACACCTCGGCAACGGTCGACAGTTGTTCCATTCCGGTCGCATTGATGCCCTGCGTCGTGAACAGATCAGTAGCTGCCGCGAGGATCCGCTCCCGGGAGCCGCGTTCACGACGCCGACGTGAGGGATGGATATCATTCACCCCATAAGGATACCGTTCGTTTTACGTTGATGGCTATGGTCGGAGCCTGGTTCCCAAAAGGCCGTTCATCACAGCCGTTCCTCGCCCAGTGTCGCGGGGCGACCACCGCCAAAACCACCTACCAACCATCCACATAAAGTTGAGTCAAGGAGACCCAATGCGTTATACAACCTTTGGACGCAGGACCGGCCTTCGCGTTTCCGAGTACGCGCTTGGCACGGGGAACTTCGGCACCGGCTGGGGTGCCGGTGCCGAGCCCGACGAGGCACGCCGGATGTTCGACAAGTTCGCCGAGGCCGGTGGAACGTTCCTCGATACTGCGGACGGCTACCAGTTCGGCGAGTCGGAAGAACTGGTGGGGAAGTTCATCGCCGCCGAGCGGGACCACTTCGTTCTGGCCACCAAGTTCACCATCGGCGCCAACCCGCGGCCCGGTATCTCCACCACCGGCAACAGCCGCAAGAACTTGGTCGCTTCACTGGAGGCGAGCCTGAAGCGCCTGGGCACCGACTACATCGACCTGTACTGGGTCCACTTCCCTGACGACCTCACCCCCATGGAGGAGATCCTTCGCGGACTGGACGACTTGGTCAGCTCCGGCAAGATCCACCACGCCGCTCTGTCCAACTTCCCGGCGTGGCGTGTCTCCCGCGCCGCCACCCTCGCCGAGCTGAAGAACTGGGCGCCGGTCACGGGCATCCAGATCGAGTACAGCCTCGTCGAACGGACCGCCGACCGCGAGCTGCTGCCGATGGCCGAGAGCCTGGGACTCGGCGCCGCCCTGTGGTCCCCGCTGGGCGGCGGACTGCTGACCGGGAAGTATCGCCGCGGCCCCGAGGGGCGGCTGACTGATTTCAAGACGCTCGTGCACACCGAGAGCAGCGGACAGAAGACCGCTGTCGTCGACACCGTCCTGGCCATCGCCGAGGAGACCGGCGCGTCGCCCGCACAGGTCTCGGTTGCCTGGCTCCGCGAGCGTGCCGCTCAGGCGTCCACCTCGTTCATCCCGATCATCGGCCCGCGCAATCTCGCCCAGCTCGACGACTACCTCGGCGCCCTGGACGTCCAACTCACCGCGAAGCAGTTCGCACGCCTCTCCGATGTGAGCGCAATCCCCCTCGGAGTTCCTCACGAGGCGACGGCCGCCTCCCGCAACGGCCTACAGGGCGGTGACGCCTCCCTCATCACCCAGCCCGCCGTGCCCGTGGCCTGAGCCCCGGATCCTTCAGCAGCCCCGTTCGATGAACGCCGTTTTCGGTTCTGCCACATGCAGAACGGTCCGGGGCAGTGCCGTCCGGCCCCGGCTACGGCACATCTGGTCGGTCCGGCGGTCCGCCGCCGGGCCGACCACTGCGTCCGTGAGACGTCACATGTGGCAAATACCCCGGCTGACGCATGGCGTCGGCGCCAGTGGAGCCGACCAGCCGGTGACTCACCGGACGAAGAATGAGTAGACCATCGTGCCGCATTCCCGGTCAGCGTCGGTGGCACGCCTGATTGATCGCAAAACCGGAGCGAGAGGGAAGTCTTGAAAGGGCGTGACACCTTGGATGAGCAACGCGGGAACGGTACAAGCCGCCAAGTGGACGCGGCGACAACGCGCCTCTTCGACTTGCTGGGCAGACGCTGGAACGGTCCACTCATCGCCGTCCTCCTCACTGGTCCCGCGCACTTCACCGAGTTGCACTGCGCTGTTCCCGGTATCAGCGAACGAATGCTCTCCGACCGGCTCGCCCACCTCGCGGCAGCGGGCCTTGTAGTGCGCGAGGTGAAGGAAGGGCCGCCGCTGCGTGTGCGGTACCGCTTGACGCAGGCCGGAGTGGCGATCCGCCCTGCTTTGGAAAAGCTCCGAGACTGGGCGGTCGCGTACCTCGACGAACCTGTCGAGGAAGCCCCTCGCTGACCACGAGGGGATGATGGACCGCGAAGCGGATGTCACTCTCGCCGGACAGCCACAGTCCGCTGTCCTGTTGGCAAGCGATGGCAAACCCCTGCCTGCCACTCACTCCTGTATGGCCGGCTTCAGCCGCCGTCCAGCGGGCTGGCTGTAAAGGGACCCGCCAGTTGATCGTGACACCGTCAAGCCGCCGCCCCGCCCAATACTTGCCGGCCGCGGGCCAACTCGCTCACTCCTGGGTGCGCATACGGCCCCGATTTTAGTGGGCCTGTTGCCGCCCCATTCAGTTGCCCAACTCACCTTCCCCGTCACGTGACAGCCTCAGACACCGCAGGGAACCCGACCAACCATCCAGGCTGTCCTCACGACGCACTCCGGGGGTTCTCGGCTTGCTGCTACATATTGATCATGTGGCCGGCAAGGCCGTGGACGGCTTCCTTGACCGCCTCGCCCAGAGTGGGGTGAGCGTGGACGTTGCGGGCAACCTCGTGGACCGTGAGATCCCACTGCTGGGCCAGGGTCAGCTCGGGGAGCAGTTCGGTGACGTCCGGGCCGACGAGGTGCGCTCCGAGGAGTTCGCCGTACTTGGCGTCACTGATCAGCTTCACGAAGCCTGTCGCATCGCCCAGGCCGTGTGCCTTGGCATTCGCGGTGAACGGGAACTTGGAAACCTGGACGTCGAATCCCCGCTCGTTCGCCTGCGCTTCGGTGTAACCGAAGCTCGCGATCTGTGGCTGGCAGTAAGTGGCGCGCGGGATCATCGCGTAGTCCAGTTCCATGGTCTGGGCGTCCGCGAGCGTCTCGGCTGCGACCACGCCCATCGCCTCAGCGGCGTGCGCCAGCATCAGCTTCGCGGTGACGTCGCCGATGGCGTAGATGTGCGGGACCGAGGTTCGGCAGCGGCCGTCGACGTCGATCGCGCCGCGCTCGGTAACGCGCACTCCGGTGTTCTCCAAGCCGTAACCGGTGACGTTCGGCGCGAAACCGATCGCCTGCAGAACCTTGTCCGCTTCCAAGGTCTGCTGGGCGCCGTCCTTTCCGGTGACAGTCACCCGAACCTGCGGCCCGGACTCGTCGATCGACTCGACCCGGGTCGAGGTGAGCACGTCGATGCCCAGCTTCCGGTACTGACGCGCGATCTCGGCGGAGACCTCGGCATCCTCCAGGGGCGCCACACGGTCCAGGAACTCGACGATCGTCACCTTCACACCGTAGTTGTGCAGGACATATGCGAACTCGATGCCAATCGCGCCGGCACCGGCGATCACAATCGACTGCGGCAGGTCCTCGGCCAGAATCTGTTCTTCGAACGTCACCACGCGCGACGTACGGCGGGTGCCAGGAAGCAGCCTGGGGGTCGCACCCGTGGCGATGATGCAGTGATCGAAGCCGATCAAACGTGTGTTGCCGTCGTGGTCGGCCACCTGGAGCGTGTGAGGGTCGACGAACGTGCCACGACCGTTGATTTCCGCGATCTTGTTCTTCTTCATGAGGTAATGGACGCCCTTGACCCGGCCGTCAGCGACCTTCCGGCTACGGCGGAAGGCCTCGCCGTAGTCGAAGGAGACCTGCCCATCGACCTTTATACCGAAGGTCTTCGCCTCGCTCGTGAAGATGTGCGCGAGTTCGGCGTTGCGCAACAGGGCCTTGGTCGGAATGCAGCCCACGTTCAGGCAGATGCCGCCCCAGTACCTCTCCTCGACGACCGCGACGCGCTTGCCCAGTTGGGCTGCCCGGATGGCGGCGACGTATCCGCCGGGGCCTGCGCCGAGTACGACGACGTCGAAGTGCTCATTCTGCTCGTCCATGGACAGTTCCTTTCCTCTGGGTCGGGTCGGCTCCCGCAAGCGGCCGACTCGCTCCCGATCGAACAACCTGTTCCTGCTCACCAACTCAACAGCGGTGGCTTCCGCCACCACCTGCCTCAGGGCACCGCCGGGGGTAGGGGGACTCGACCACATGGTCACCACCCCGGCGGCAGTCACCCGAACGTCCGCTTCAGCCTCCCGATACCGTGATCTTTGCCCGCACGCCCTTCATCGGGAGCGGGCCGACGCCTCGTCGACTTCATGGACTCTGGCCTCGGCGGCGCCGAGCCTGAGGGTGTAGAGCCCGAACGCCGCAACCGGGCCACGCACGCCGGGTTTGAGGACGGCATCCGGTGCCGCCGCGCGCACTGCGCCCCAGGCCAGGAGGGATCCCGTCATCTCGTATGGATCGGGCCCGGTGAGAGCCGTCGTCGCCAGCTGCCGCCCAGAAGCGTCACGGGCGACAGCGATCACCAGGGAGCGGCCGTCACTGTCCGGCTCGCGCTGCGATCCGGGTAGCCGCCCGGACAACCGTGTCATCGCGGCTCGTACCTTCTCCACCCGCAACAGGGGCGCCTGGAGAGCAGCAACAACTTGTACCGGCCGTGTCCACCGACCGAGCCACCCCAGGCCCACCTCAACGCTCTCCAAGTGGGGGAAGATCTCCGGCAGACCAAGGTGCTCCGATCCCGGGACACTCATGGCCGCACGCTTCACACCGGCATAGCGGAATATGCGGACACGCTTGGCTGCACGTTCGTCGATCAGACGAGCAGAAGCCCCCCTATGAGTTGCACGGTAGGCGAACCCGTCCTCGGCCGCCGCGCCGACCAGTGTCTGCCGCGTGCCCCCTGTGCTCAGAGTCCACGCGTCGCGCAGTGTGCTGCGGTAGAGCAACTCGTCCCCGTGCCCGGAACGGGTGATGAAGTAGCCGATCTCGACATGGCGTGCTCGCATGCCCGCCCTGTCCAAGGCGAGGGCGCCGGCGAGGTTGCCCGGCACGTAGTCGTAGCCGAACGCGGGCACCAGGATCGCTCCCCGGTCAGCAGCGACGGCGTCCAGTTCGCAGAGGACACGTCGTGCGAAGGTCCCCTCCCCCGTGGAGTCGAAGTAGTGGGCCCCCGCCCGCGCCGCCGCCGTGACCGTGGCCATGCCCAGCTTCATGAACGGCCCGACCGTCGAAACGACCACGTCGGTGGGCTCCAAGAGGCGCGCAAGGCCGACCATCGAGGTGATGTCGACCTCGGCCACCGGGAGGTCCGCTCCGAGGCGATCGGCCAAGGCCAGCATCTTGTCGCGGTTTCGCCCGGCGAGCATCGGCTTCTCTCCCCGCGCGAGCAGTTCCCGGAGCACTCGCTGCCCGGTATAGCCCGTCCCGCCCAGCAATACGATCCTGCGCCTGTCCACGGCTCTGCCTTCCGGCTGGGTTGTCATGACCACCATTGACCGACCATGAGTCATTCATTGACCCCAGGTCACCGAATATACGATGGTGCGCATGAGAGGGCCAAACCGACGGCAGATGTACGCAGAGCAGACCCGGGCAGACCTGACGGCGGCCGCTCGCAAGCTGCTCGTTCTCAACGGATTCGCAGGCACGTCGGTCGAGGCCATCACCCGGGCAGCGCAGGTGAGCAAGGGCACCTTCTACCACCACTTCCCGGACAAGAAGGCCATGTTCGCCGAGCTCTACACGGAGCTGATCGAGCAGGTGGCACTCCTGGGCGACGCGACCACGGAGGCGGTCCGCGACGCACCGGACGAGTCCGCCACGACCGTGGTGTCCGACCTGACCCACGCATTCCTACGGCGGACCATCGACGACCCGCTGCATCGCGAGCTGATGGCCCAGGCACCCTCCGTCCTGGGCGAGCAGTACAGACACATCAACGACACCGTCGCACAGCCACCGATCGAACGGCTCCTGACAGTGCTGGTCGAACGCGGTGATCTGAAGCCTGACGTTCCCGTCGCCACTGTCGCCCGTCTGCTTCTGGCGGGCCTATGCGAGGGCAATCAGATCATCGCCGCCGCAACAGATCGGGAGGACGCCCTCACCAGGACGTTCCGGGCGATCACCCTCCTGATGTCAGGCCTGGCAGCCGACATCGGCAGCACCCGCGGTCGGCCCGGGCACGGCCTCGTGGATCGCACCGGGTAGAGGCCCCCTCCTCAACCACCGGATCCATCGCCGCGAGTCGGGAATCGAGGGTGCCGCCGGTGGGATGTGGACGACGAACGGCGCCGACACCGCCGTCACACCAGGTACGCAACCGCTCCCTGCACCATGCCGTAGGTTCTGATCAGCGTCGCCATCAGTACCGTCTCGTCGGCGACCAGGGCGACCGCACCGCCCAGGCTGAAGGCCGACTCCTTCTGGCGTCCAGCCCTCACCGTGCGTAGCACGCCCTCGTCGCCGGCGAAGGCTTCCACACCTCCGTGGCTGTTGCTTCAGTCGGCGAAGCGCGCGCGTGCATCCGGCCGCTCAGCCGGACGTACTGGATAGCCAGGCCCCGTCAGGGGTTGGGTGTTGTCTGGAGTCATCGGCTCGCCGCAGGCGGCGCACACTACCTCGGCATGACTCTGTCGCCCGCAGTCGTCGTGCCGCATGACCATTGGCGGACCCGCTTCACCGGCCAGCCAGCGGTCTCCCCACCGGTTCATGACCAGCAGGACCCCGTGGAAGTCGCGCCCCTTCTCGGTGAGCACGTAGTCATATCTGACCGGCCGAGTCTGGTACGGCCGCTTCTCCAGCAGGGCCTCCTCCACCAGCCGGCGCAGCCGGTCCGTCAACGTGTTACGGGGGATCCCGAGCGTCTCCTGGAAGGCGCTGAAGCGCCGGATTCCACAAAACGCCTCACTCAGCACCAACGGCGTCCACGCGTCACCGAGCAGATCCGTAGTCCGCGCGATCGAACTGGGCCACTGCGCAAAGGATGTCCGTCTCACGGCAACCAGCATAGGTTCACCCAGTTGCGAGACCCGCCCGGTCGACAGAAGCCAGCCGATACGCGAGATGTCTTGTGTTCCAACAATAACGAAGTTATGTTGCCGCCATGAAACGTGACTTGCTGGGCAGAAGGCTGGTCGTCACCGGAGCGGCACGTGGCATCGGTGAGAAGGTCGCGCGTATCGCCGCTGAGCGTGGCGCTCGCGTCACCCTGATCGGGCTGGAGCCTGATCGGCTGCGGGACCTCGCCCATGATCTGGGGCCTGCCGCTTCGTGGCGTGAGGCCGATGTACGCGACGCCACCGCTCTACGGTCGGCGATCGATGACGCCGCACAGCTCATGGGCGGCGTGGACCTCGTCGTCGCCAACGCCGGAGTCGTGGCGTACGGGACAGTGCGACAGACTGACGAGGCCTCGTTCGAGCGGGTCCTGGACATCAACCTGAATGGCGTCTTCCGCACCCTCAAGTACGCGACGCCCCATCTGGAGCGCAGTCGAGGTCACGTATTGGTCGTGGCGTCCGCGCTGTCCTTCATGCCGTTGGCCGCGATGGCCTCCTACGGCGCGAGCAAGGCGGCAGCCGAACTACTCGCCTTGACATACCGTCAGGAGGTGGCTCACCTCGGAATCACGGTCGGCCTCGTGCATCCTTCCTGGATCGACACGGACCTCGTCCGGAGCGCCGAGGCAGACCTTCCTTCGTTCCAGGGCCTGCGTCGGCGGCTGCCCTATCCCGGCAACGTCACCACGAGCGCGGACCGGGCAGCCGCCGCAATCGTTGACGGGCTCGCACGTCGCCGCAGCCGCGTGTACGTCCCGCGCGCGGTCGCCGTAGCCAACTGGGCGAAGGGGGCCCTGAACTCGCCACTGGTGTGGCCCTGGATGAGACGCTTCGCCGTCCGAACGGTTCCGACCCTGGAACGAGAGGTCGCCGCTCTCGGAAGGCACGACCAAATCACGCCAGGTACCGGCACCTCCGCCAAACGGGACTAGGTCCGCCTGGCCGCACGCCGGTCAGGGCTCAAACACCCGCTCCTATTGGCCCTCGACGATCGAGTCATAGAGGCGGGCACCGACCTTGTGCGAGGCCTCGGCACATTCCCGGCTGTCGCCCAGCCCGACAGAGAAGTTCACACCCATAGGCAGTAGGACCTGCTGCACCGCGTCTTCGAACTCAATGAAGTGATCAGCCAACTCAAGGGTGACGTAACCGTGGACGAGGCTCCACAGCTGGGCAGCCATGGCCTCCGGCTCCTGGCGCTCGACTCTGCCAGATTCGACCAGCCGTTCACACGCTGCGACCACATGGGCATGAGCTTCTCGGAAGGTCGGCGAGTGCCCGCTCGGTCGAAGATCCGCAGCCGGCAGCGGCCGGTAGGTCGTCCGCACGGAAAGCCCGAACATCAGGTCATAGAGGTGGGGGTTTTCTCGTGCCACCCGACGGCAGGTCAAAGCCATGGCAAAGAGCTCCGCGATCGGATCCTCCGTCACCGGCACCTGGGCGAACGCTCTGCCGAGTTCCCTGAATCCATGGTCGGCGACGGCACGCATGAGTTCGGGGATACCGCCGAAGTGACTGTAGACCACCATCGTGGACAGCCCGCTCGCGGCAGCCACCGAACGCACTTTCAGGGCCGACGGCCCTTGTTCGGCCAGCAGGCCGACGGCAGCCCGCACAAGCCGCTCTGGCGCGTCGTCGACTCTCGCCCGCCCAGCCATCTTCCTCAACCTCCGCCTGGCTATACAGCCACCTCAAGCCTCACGTAACACATTCACCCGCACGAAGTTGCGACGCCTGAAATAACTTGGTTATATTCCGCCAAGCTCAGGATACACATCACGAGCGGCGCACCGCTCGGGCACATTCCGGTGCATCGTGGACGCGCTTCAACACATGTCGGCCTTGCCGCAGCACCGACAGGCCCAAGGGGCTGTGCCGGGCGCCCAGTACCCCCACCATGCACGCCTCGGCCACGCACCGAGGCTCCTCCTCTCTCCCCTCGAACTCAGCACGGGAGCAAAATCCATGCCATACAAAGACAAGGGCCAGCTGGCGATCGAGGACCGCGGAGCTGTCCTGATCGTCCGGGTCGACGGTGGCCCACACGGTGTCTTCGGTCTCGACATCGCCAACCAGCTGGACAAACTGATGGACCGGGTCGACAGCGACCCGGGCATCCGTGCCGTCGTCTTGACAGGAGCACATCCCGAGCGGTTCGTCAGCCATGCGGCGGTCCAGTGGCTGCAGCAAGAAGGCGCCGCCAGCCCCACGGTAGGCCGACGCGGTGCCTCCGCCGTGGCACGCGTGGCCAGAGGCGTGGACCAGACACGCGTGCTGGGGCCCATGGCGACCAGGACCCCGATGCGGGGAGCCATCCAGCTGGACCGTCTGCACGCCACGTTCCTCCGGATGAACGCCAGCGGAGTCGTCTTCGTGGCCGCCCTCAACGGTTCGGCGCTGGGCCTCGGCGCGGAGTTCGCCTGGGCGTGCGATCTGCGGGTCATGGCTGACGGCGACTTCTTCATCGGCCAGCCGGAAATCCTCCTGGGCATCATCCCGGGCGGTGGCGGCACCCAGCGGCTGACCCGCCTGATCGGCACTCACAGGTCCCTGGTCGCGATCCTCGAAGGCAAGCCGTTCACCCCGGAGGAAGCTCTGGCCAATGGGGCCGTCGACGAGGTGGTGCCACAGGACGAGGTAGTCGCGAGGGCGGCCGCCCTCGCGGCGCGGTTCGGCTCGCGGTCCAAGGGTTCCGTCGCTGCCGCCAAGAGGGCGGTGTACTTCGGCGGCTCGATGTCGCTGCCGGAGGGCCTGCACGTGGAGCGCACCGAGTTCTTCACGAGAGTCACCTCCAAGGAAGGGCAGGAGCTCATGCTCGACTACATCGCGACAACCCAGGCCACCGGCGAACTCCCGCTCTACGATCCGGACACCTACGCAGAGGCGCTCGCCTCGGGCCGCGTGCCCGGGCTCCGCTCGGCGAGCGGTCGGTGAGACGACGATGACCACTCCGCAGCCTTTCGTGCGTCACGACGTCACCTTCCCCTCCGGCGACAGCAGATGTGCCGGATGGCTCTATCTGCCCGTAGGCGTCACTTCCCCGCCTGTCGTCATCCTCGGACACGGTCTGGGTGCCACCCGCGAGATGCGCCTGGACGCCTTCGCCGAGCGCTTCGCGAAGGCGGGCATCGCCGCCCTGGCCTTTACCTACCGGCACTTCGGCGACAGCGGCGGCCACCCTCGCCAGCTGCTGTCGATCAAGCGCCAGCTCGCCGACTGGGACTCCGCGATCGACTACGTCAAGACCCGCCATGACGTCGACCGCGCCCGCATCGCGGTGTGGGGCAGCTCCTTCGGCGGTGGCCACGCCATCACCGTGGCGGCACGCCATCCCGAACTGCGCGCGGCTGTGGCCCAGTGCCCGTTCACCGACGGTCTCGCCTCCGCTCTCGCGCTTGGCCCGGTCGCCTCACTCAGGATGACGCCCGTGCTGGCCCGGGATCTCGCGGCCCGGGTGCGCGGCCGGGCGCCGGCGATGGTGCCCATCGCCGCGTCGCCCGGTTCGCCGGCCCTCATGAACGCCGCGGACGCGCTGCCCGGCTACGAGGCGCTGCAGCCTCCGGGCAAGGCGTTCCGAAACGAGGTGGCGGCACGAGTGATCCCGACCATCGCCGCCTACCGGCCCGGACGGGCGGCGAAGAAGGTCACCGCACCGATCCTCTTCTGCGTCAGCAACACGGACTCGGTCACACCCCCCGCCCAGACCCTCCGGTACGCGCGTACGGCGCCCCTCGGGGAGATCAAGAGGTACGACGCCGGCCACTTCGATTTCTACACCGGCGAAACCTTCGAGGCTTTGGTGCGCGACCAGGTCGAGTTCCTCACCCGCCAGCTGGCCCCGGCGCCCGCCGCGTCGACACATTGAGCCGGTCGCATCACACCGAGACAGGTACGCTGCCATGAATTTCGCTTCTCTGCCCGACCGTCGCGCCGATCTCGACCCCCAGGGATTCGCAGTATCGGACGGGCGCCAGTCGCTCACCAACGCTCAGCTGCTCAACCGGGTCAGGGCGACGGCTCGCCATCTCGAGGACCTGGGAATCCGTCCCGGCGACGTCCTGGCCCTCAAGCTGACGAACCGCGTCGAGTTCGTGCTCCTGCTGTTCGCCGGCTGGCGGCTCGGTGCCGTCATCACGCCGGTCAACCCGAGCATGACCGACGTCGAGGTCTCTCGACAGCTCGATGACTCCGGCGCAGCCCTCCTGGTCCTCGAGGACGAGGCGGCCGTCGTCACGAACGGTGTCGCCACGCTCGCCGTCGGCGAACTCTACGAGGAAGCGGCCGGGTGGAACCGAGACCCGCTCCTGGACTCGTCCGCACTGGCTCTCCTCATCTACACCAGCGGCACGACGGGAGTGCCGAAGGGCGTGATGCTCGACCACGCCAACATCGACGCCATGGCGGAGATGGGCCGTGCGTCCCTGGAGGTCGGACCGGCCGACCGCTGCCTGCTCATCCTGCCGCTCTTCCACGTCAACGGCATCGTGGTGAGCATCCTGATGTCGCTGCTCGCCGGCGCCAGTGTCGTCATCGCAGGCCGATTCGATCCCCGCACCTTCTTCGACCTCGTCGAGCAGCAGCGCCCCACCTTCTTCAGTGCCGTCCCCACGATCTTCAACATGCTCGCGGCGCTCCCGACCGACGTCCGGCCCGACACGTCGTCCCTGCGCTTCGCGGTCTGCGGTGCGGCGCCAGCCTCCCAGGAGTTGCTGACCCGGTTCGAGTCACGGTACGGATTCCCATTGGTCGAGGGGTACGGGCTGTCCGAAGGAACCTGCGGCTCCACGATCAACCCCATCGCGGGCCCTCGTCGTGCCGGAACCGTGGGGCTTCCCTTTCCGGGCCAGGAGATTCGGATCGTCGACGCCGACGGCGAGGAGGTGAACAGTGGCCTGGACGGCGAGGTCATCGTCCGGGGCGCCAATGTCATGCGGGGTTATCTCGGCCGGCCGGACGAAACCGCCCGCGTCATCGTCGACAGCTGGTTGCACACCGGTGATGTGGGCCACCTCGACGCCGACGGCTATCTGACCCTGGTCGGACGGTCGAAGGACATGATCATCCGTGGCGGAGAGAACATCTACCCCAAGGAGATCGAGGACGTGCTGGCCGGGGATCCATCAGTGCTCGAGGCCGCCGTGATCGGTGTACCCGACGAAAAGTGGGGCGAGGTAGTCGTCGCCTACGTCCAACCGCGGCCGGGACGGACCGTCGATCTGACATCGCTCGAAGAACGCTGCGCGCGCAGCCTCACCCGTTACAAGCGACCGACCTCGTTCTTGGTGGCGAACGCGATCCCGAAGAACGCGGTCGGCAAGATCGACAAAGCCTCGTTGCGGGCTGCTCATGGAGCAGCCTCCTCAAGTTCGTGATCAACCCGGCTGGCGGGCTCCGGCCGACCGGGGGCCGGCATACGGCCCACCGCCCCAGCACGCCTGCCCGCTCCGCGAGCTATCCGGCAACGGCGGACGGGATCAGCTGTTCTGCCCAGATGACCTTCCCTTCGCGGTTGTGGCGCGTCCCCCAGCGCTCGGTGAGCTGAGCGACGAGGAGCAAGCCGCGGCCACCCTCGTCGAAGTCCCGGGCGCGGCGCAGATGCGGTGCGGTGCCGCTGGCGTCGGAAACCTCGCATGTCAGAGTCGACTGAAGGATCATCCGCAATTGGATGGGGCTCTGGCCGTAGCGGATGGCGTTCGTCACGAGCTCGCTGACCACGAGCTCAGTGGTGAATGCCATCTCTTCCAATCCCCAGGCGGACAGCAGATCGGATGCGAAAGCGCGCGCGTCGGACACCACCGCCGGATCGGAGGGGAGATCCAGTGTGGCGACATGGTCTGCGTCCAGCCCGAGAGTGCGCGCGACAAGTAGCGCGACGTCGTCGGCAGGCCGGCTGGGCAACAGCGCGTGGACCAGTCCGTCGCAGGTCTCCTCCAGAGACGCCGGCGCCCGCTCCAATACGTCGCACAAAAGTGCGAGTGCGGCGTCTATGTCGCGTGCACGACTTTCGATGAGGCCATCGGTGTACAGAACCAGAAGGCTGCCTTGTGCCACTTCGAACTGGGCGGTCTCGAAGGGCAGGCCTCCCAGACCCAGTGGTGGGCCGATCGGCAGCTTCGGAAAGTCGACGGTTCGGGAGGCGGGCGTACCGCGGGGAGTGACCACGGCCGGCAGGACGTGTCCGGCGCTGGCCAGGGAGCACACGCGGGAGACGGGGTCGTAGACCGCGTACAGGCACGTGGCGCTGATCTCGTCCATGCCGCGTTCCTCCGCGCGCTGTAGCCGGATCACCACGTCGTCGAGGTGTGTCAGCAGTTCGTCGGGAGTCAGGTCGATGTCCGCGAGAGTACGGACGGCGGTGCGAAGTCTGCCCATGGTCGCCGCGGCTTGGAGGCCGCGACCGACCACATCGCCCACGACGAGGGCGACACGCGCGCCGGAGAGCGGGATCACGTCGTACCAGTCACCGCCGACACCTGCCCGGGACCCGCTGGGCAGGTAGCGGGAGGCTGTTTCGACGGCAGACTCCTCCGGCACCTGCTGCGGCAGCAAGCTGCGCTGGAGCGTGAGTGCCGTGCAACGCTCCTGGGTGTAGCGCCGGGCATTGTCGATGTTCACCGCGGCTCTGGACGCGATCTCCTGGGCCAGGAGCAGATCGTCATCGCCGAACGGGTCCGCTGTCCGATAGCGGAAGAACTGGGCGAGACCCAAGGGGTCTCCGCGGGCCCAGAGCGGGACCAACAGTACGGAGTGGATGCCACCGGTGCGTGAGATGGTTCCCTGATCTGCAGGATTGGCCAGCCATTCCGGAGCGTCAGGAGTCGTGACATGGAGCCTGAGGGGTTTTCCGGTGTCCAGCGCGAGGGCCGGCTCCGAACCTTCTGGGTAGACACGCACCTGCCGAGTCACGGCTGCCGGTTCCAAGGGAGCGCCCGAGACCGACTGCGCGATCCGGCGCAGGACGGCACCGCCTGCCGCCGGGCGTGTTTCCTCATCTCGGAATGCAGACTCAAGGAGATCGACGGTGACGAGGTCAGCGAACTGATCGGTGCCGACATCGGCGAGTTCCTGGGCGGTACGGGTTATGTCGAGGGTGGTCCCGATCCGCCTGCCGGCCTCGTTGATCGCGATCAATCGTCCTTGCAACCAGCGGTCGCGTGCCTCCTGGTACGCCGCGACGGCCTGCTCGGAGGAACGATCGACGTACTCGAAGGCGATGTCGCTCAGTGTGGTCGTCACCGCGTTGATCAGCTCGCTGTCCTTCGTGAGACGGGCCGTCTCTTCATAGAACAGACGCAGCAGACCTGCGTGGACGAGTCGATAGACGCGCAGGAGCTCACTGATTTCCACGCCGTGCTCGGCAAGCCGGGCTGCGAAGTCGATGGCCGCAGGCGGGGTCGTCACCTTGGACACATCGAAGCCTCGCTGCAGCAGCTCCAGAGCTGTGGCGACGTGTCCGGCCAGGCCCAGCGGTGCCAAAGCGGCGATGTCGTCGAATTCCCACAGCTCGGGAAGTTCCCTACGCAAGGTCTGCAGGACTACGTCGACCATCTCGTCCGCTCTGGGCTCGAGCTTTCGAGCGAGATCGCCTAGGAAGGCATGGGCGTCGATTCCCATAACCCAAAATGTACGGGTAAAGGCAGGACAAAGCACCTCCCCCTCCGCACGCCCGCGTGCGGAGCGGAGGGGCTGGGGGCGACGACCCTCACCGCCGCCGCCCAGCCCGGTCAGTGTGTCCGCCTTCGGACGAGGCGGGTCAGAGGCTGTCGAGGAAGGTGAGCAGTTCCCTGTTGACGGCCTCGGGCTGCTCCTGCTGGATCCAGTGCCCGCAGTTGTCCAAGATGACTGATCCCCGCAGGTCGTGGACGTGTTCACCGATCCGGGCGACCGCTTCCTGGCTCCAGATCGTCGCGACGTCGCGGTCTCCCCCGATGAAGAGCGCGGGCACGGTCACCGGCCTGCCCTGGTATTCCCCGAGGAGTTCCCAGTTCAGATCGATGGTCCGGTAGTAGCTCAGCGGCCCGGCCAGTCCGCTGTACTCCAGCTCAGCCACAAGGAAGTCCACCTCGTCCTGGTCGAGCCAGTCGGGCAGCTTGTCCGGCAGCTCCAGCCTCGCGCCGAACTGCTCCGTCCGCGGCACACACATGGTGCCCCGTACGAATGCCTGGAGGTGTTCTGGAGGAAGCGTCGTCAGGTCGACGCCGGCGAGCTCCGGGGGCAGGGGACGGGAAGCGGAGAGGCTGTAGAGGCCGCTGATGACCCAGGAGCGCACATCCTGTTCGATCTCCCGCTGCGCAACGCTGCCAGGAAGCGAGAAGTACTCCTGGTAGAAGAGCATGTCCGGGCCCGCCAGCTCTCTGGCGACCTCGGTCGGGCGCCGCTCGCCGAAGGGATTCCCCGGCAGTCCCGACTGGCCTCGGCCGCCGAACGGCACGCTCAACGCCGCGACCGCGCGGAATACGTCGGGCCGGGTCCACGCCGAGGCCCACGCCACCGGAGCTCCGTAGTCATGGCCGACGATCACGGCACTCGACTCGCCCAGGGCCTCGACGACACCGACGCAGTCCGCGACCGACTCGGTGATGCGGTAGGCCGCCATGTCAGTGGGCTTGGACGAGCGGCCGTATCCTCGCTTGTCCATCGCCACGGCGCGGTAGCCGGCTTCGGACAGCGCGTCCATCTGGTGCCGCCACGAGTACCAGGACTCGGGGAAGCCATGGACCAACAGTACGATCGGGCCGGACGTGCCGGCGATTCTCAGGTGGATGCGCTGTCCGTTGACGCGGACGGTGCGCTCTTCCCATTCAGACAGAGGCATGTGCGGTCTCCATGCTGCTTAATGGCAACAGAAATTGTTCGGGGTGGCGTGGTCCCGTCACGCCACCCCGGATGAGGACGGTGCGGGCACCGGTTCGCCCCGCGATCCGATGCCCGTACCGCCGCTGCGTGGCTAAGCGTCGGTGTACTTGGCCGTCCCACCGGTCAGGTACTTGATGGCTCCCAGGCCCTGCGCCTGGGCGCAGTGCTCGGTCAGCTTCTGGACGGAGACGGCATCGAGGACCGAGTGGAACTGGCCCTCGTCGGTGAAACCGACATTGGCTCCGTACACGATGAACAGCACGACCGTGGGCTCGGTGGTCGTCTCCGGGACGGCGAAGGTATGGACCGAGGAGGCCGGCTCGTAGAGGTACGAACCAGCGGTCTGAGGCTGGTCCGGATACTCCTTGTAGATCCATTCTCCCTTGAGGGTGTATCCGTGCACCGGGCCCGTGTGGAGGTGGATCGGCAGCTCCACACCGGGCGCGAACGTGCCGATGATCACCCAGACACCGATTTCGGGATCGAGGAACAGCGGCTGAAAGTCGATCCCGGGGCCGAGCGAGTCCTTCAGGACGGGGATCTCGTTCACGTTGACCGTGAGCAGTTCGGTCTGCGGGAGCGAGGCGACCGGGACCTTGTCTGCGGTGACTTGAGCGGTCATGGTGGATGCCTGCTTTCTCATGATTGCCTCAGCCCACCGAGCCGGCTTCCGCCGTCATCAGCGGACGCGAGGGCGATTGGACTGGGTCAGCTCACGGGTGGACGATGATCTTGGCGTCCTTCTCGGGGTCGCCCAGCCTCACGAACGCCTCAGGCACTTCGTCGAGCCCAACGCGGCTGGTGATGAACGCCTCGACCTGCAGCTCTCCGGAGGCGATGTGCCCCAGCGCCTGAGCGAACTCCTCGGGCGTGTAGGAGATGCAGAAGGCCAGGTCGATCTCCTTCATGATCGCGAAGCTCGGGTAGAGGAAGTCCTGCACCATGCACAGGCCCGCGACGACGACCTTCGAACAGGGCGCCGCTCCCGAGAGGATCTGCTGGAGAATCCCCGGCACGCCGACGCACTCGAAGACGACGGACGGACGGAACCCCGCCCCCGGGAACATCGGGGTCTGACGGCCCCACTGCTCCGGGTCGGAAGAGGCTGCGGCCTGCTGCCACGACTCATAGGGCGACGTCTCGCGCGGGTCGACCACGATATCGGCACCCAGGGCGGTGGCCATCGCTCTGCGTGACGGCGAGAAGTCCGACGCGACGATCGGGCCGATGCCGCGCATCTTCAGCACCGCGATCACCGCGAGTCCGATGGGGCCGCAGCCGATCACGAGCGGCACGTCGTTCGGCCCCAGGTCACCGCGGTTGACCGCGTGTAGGGCGACCGCGAGCGGTTCGGCGAGCGTGGCGAGGTCGTTCGACACATGGTCGGGCACCGGAACCAGGAGGTCCTCGGACAGGAGCATGTACTCGGCATACGCGCCGGGGGTGGCGGGACCTCCGAATCCGATGGTCACCGGTTCCGGGCGGAGCAGGAACGGTACCGATACGACACGGCTGCCAGGGGCGAGCGTCTCGCGACAGCCGGGGCCGTACTCGACGATCTCGGCACAGAACTCGTGGCCGAGGACGACCGGCTCGTCGAGCTTGAACAGCTCCACCCCGGCCGCCTCTTTGGCGCTGTCCAGCAGCTGGGCACCGTGGGTGACACAGTGCAGGTCGCTGCCGCAGATTCCTGCCGCGAGGACCTTGACCAGGGCTTCCCCGGGGCCCGGCTGCGGGAGCGACGTCTCAACTACCTCGAGGCCGCTGTTGATCATGACGACTGCCTTCATCGACATGAGATCCTCCTCACGCCGACGCCACCGAAACCGCTGACGAGAGTTTGTCTTGTTTGACCTTGGTTTTGCATGGCTCTGTCTGCTTCCTCGAAGACCGAGATCGTCACGCTGGGGAGGTGACGTCGATGAGGATGCTGACACCGACAGAGCCACTCGAACTTGTCCTCATGCGACTATTAGTTGACACTTGACGACTGTGACCATCCTGATCCGCGGTCTCGCACTCCTCAACGTCGCCGAAGTGGTATCCAGCCTGGGCGGCGACCCGGACACGCTCCTGCGTACCCACGGCGTCGATCCCGCGGCCGCCGGTGACTACGACACCTTCCTCCCCTACTCCTCGGTGGCAGCCGTGATCGGGGACGCGGCCCAAGTGCTCCACTGCCCCGATTTCGGGATGCGTCTGGCCCGCAGGCAGGGCATCCAGATGCTCGGTCCCATCGCGGTCATCATCCGCAACGCGGAGACGGTGGCGGCGGCGATCGAAGGGGTTTCGCAGTACCTGCACCATCTCGCACCCTCTGACTCCACCGCACTGATCCGCGAACCGGACGCGGCGATTTTCACGTACTCGACCAACGTGCGTCGGCTCACTCATCGCGAGCAGATGGTCGAGAAGGGCCTTGGTATCGCGATGGACGCCTTCCGGTTGATGCTCGGCGAGTCCTTCGTTCCCCTACGCGTCACGCTGCAGCATCAACGCGTCTCACCCATGGAGGCCTATCGCGAGATGTTCAGGTGCCCGGTCGAGTTCCAGCGGGAGGTGAACTCCGTACACCTCCCTCCGAATTCGTTGAACCAGCCGATCCGCGGCAGGGACTCAGCGGCGCTCGCGCTGGCCGAGCACTACCTCGTCCGCGTGCGGCCCGACCTGGCGGTCCCCGATCACGTGCGTGAGATGACCCAGCGGCTCCTCGCCGTCAACCAGGCCGACCTTGTCACGGTCGCGAGGGCGATGTCCGTGCATCCACGGGTGCTCCAGCGCAGACTCGCCGAGTCGGGCATGTCCTTCGAGGAAATCCTCGACGACGTGCGGCGCGAGATGGCATGGGATCTCTCCGCCACAGGCATGCAGGTCTCACAGATCGCGACCATGCTCGGATATTCCGAGACCAGCAGCTACACGCGTGCCTGCCGACGGTGGTATGGCGAAACCCCCAGGCAACTGCGCGCGCGCCGACATACCGCGCCCCCTACCCCCGGTCCGGCCCCGTCACAGGGCCAGACGGGATAATCGTCGCGACATGCGACAGCCCTCACAAGGAATTGCGGTCCCTGACCGCGTGACGCATAAGGCCAGGGACCGCAAGGACGCTGTCTCATGGCCCGGAAGCGGCGAGGTACCTGACGACGAACCGGAGGGGGCCTTGCTATAGCCCCCTGGTCACAGAAGTGCCTCGCCGAGCATGCGTCAGTACGGCATCGCGGACTCACCCGGCTCGATCCCGCTCACCTGCACCGCGACGTGGTCGGCGCCCGCCTCGACATGCCCGTGGAGCTTCTCCACGATGGTGTCAACGTCACCCCAGAACACGAGGTCGTCGACAATGCGATCGCTGCCGCCGGCGATCTCCTCCTCCGAGTAGCCAAGTCGACGGAACTTCGCGACCTTGTAGGCCGAGTTGAGATAGATGTGCAAATGCTTACGCGCGATCGCCCGGGCCTTTTCAGGCTCCGACTCGAACAGCACCGCGTGCTCGACGCCCAGGAACGCGCCCGGCCCAAGGATCTCGCGCGCCTGTACGGTATGCGTCATTTTGACATGATAGATCTACGCATCAGACATATGTTCACCTCGGTCTCCGGCCCCTGTCCGCCGCCAAATCCGAGCACGTGCCGGTCGGGATAGGCGTCCGCCAGCAGGAGGCCGGCGCCGAACGCCCATCAAGCTCCGCGTGACCAGATCTGCGCGATGCCGTTGATGACGCTCATCCGCTCGGTACACGACAGCAGATAGCCGGCGTGCGTGAATGGCACCTCTGTCTGCGACAGACATGAAGCCGTACTGGACGATGGCGGGCCCATTCATGTGGGGCACGAAGCCGCGCCACGCACCTGACGCAACGGAACGCCCCACCGACGTGACATGTCTCACACAAGTGACGGGTTGTTGACAGGCCATCACAAGATCCGCGATTCTCCTGGACACAACGTGGCGCATCACAGCAACAGCACCTTGTGAGTAGGCGCACGCTTCCGCGAGAACGTGTTGGGGCTTCGCAGCCCGTGTCCGTCCTTGCCGACGCGCTCGTTCATTCGCCAAGCACCTGACACAGCACCCTGTGTATCGAGTGGCGACAGTTGCGAGCAGACCGTCTGTTCTACGTACCGCGCTTCGGCCGGAGGGCCCACATCCTTGGGCCCTTGCTCATCATCGCCTTTTCTGTCGCCGACCGCAGATTCCCCGCCGGGGCATCGGAACGCCGCGCGTTGCGCCGTTACCCACCCTTACCGTCTGGAGGCCTTGTGCATCCGCACATCCCTCAAACTCCCCCTGGTCGCCAACCAGCAACACGCCCCACGCTCGACGGAGTGCAGGTCCAACGAATGGACAAGCTCCGCGAGACAGCGCATCGTGCGCAGCGCAGCTTCCTTCTCGTCAACACGGTTCCCTTCGCCGTCGGCATCACGCTCTCCTGCTTCACCGACATCCCCGCAGTGGCGGTGTATGGGAAGGTCACTCTGGGCCTGGTCTGGGGCATCCTGCAATGCGCACTCTTCGTCGCCACTGCCTGGTTGTACGAGAGTCGAAGTGCACGATCAGTAGACCCTCTGGAGCAGTCACTTTTGGCCGACGCGCTCCACATCGGGATGTCGGGTGCTGCCCCTGCGAACAGGTCGGAGCGGTGAAGCGGTGACCCTGAACATCATCCTGAGCTCGGGTGCCATCGACTCCATCGGTTCCACCGTGAGACGCCCTGTGATCATTGCGTTCTTCGTCTTCATCGGAGTGTCTCTGCTGTGGCTCTTCGCGCTCGCCACAGCAGAGAAGGACACCCCGGAAGGGCTCTATATCGCGGACAGGACTCTGTCCCCGGTTTTGAACGGATTCGCCATGGCCGGCGAACAGATCTCGGTGGTCACGCTGTTGACGGTCTCCGGGGGTATCGCCCTGTTCGGTTACGACGGGTTCACGTACTCCCTCGACGTTCTGATCCCGCTAGGTGTACTGCTGCTGCTCGCGCAGAAAATACGCAACAGCGGTCGTTACACCCTCGGTGACCTCTTCTCATTGCGGGCTTCAGGTTCGGGTCCGCGAATCGCCGCGGCCATCGTCACTCTGGCCATCACGATTCCCCTTCTCATCATCCAACTGCGTGCCGCCGGCATTAGCACAGCCTTCCTGATCGGCACATCGACCTACGGTGCCCAAGTCGCTTGCACCATTCTGATGGGTTGTCTCGTCGCCTGTTTCGCAGCGATCGCGGGCCTCAGGGGAAACGGTTTCATGCACATCGCCAAGGTACCGATCACCTTGGTGACGCTTGCGGTGATCGCACTGTTCGCCCTGCGGAAATTCGCGTGGGATCCCGGGTCCCTGCTCTCGGCAGCGGTGGGGCAGAGCATGGCGCCGAACCAGTATCTGAGGCCGGGGCTGTGGCCGTACACGGCGAGCCTCGGATCATTCAACACGCTGAGCAATCACCTGGTCTTCATCCTCGGTACGGCCGTCATGCCTCATCTGATCCTGCGGATCGGTGCCTCCCGAAGCGGGCGCACCGCGCGGCGATCCATGAGTGTCGCCACAGCATTGGTCGGCGTCTTCGTCCTGCTTCTGATCGCCGTCGGCTTCGCATCAGCGGCCGTATTGGGTGCGCGAGCCATCGGCGCCGTCGACGCCACTGGCCAGTCGTCCCCGATCCAGTTGGCCTCTGCCGTACTCGGTAGCGGTTCGACAGGACGCGTCGTACTCATCACCGTCATGGCATGCGTCGTCTTCCTCACCGTGCTCACGGGCGTCACCAGTGTCACGTTTGCTGCCGCCGTCTCCCTCGCGCACGACATTTTTGCGCAAGGCAAGAGCCACCGTGGCGATACCGAAGAGGTGCAAGCACTGCGCCTGGCTGCCATCGCAGTCTGCGCAGTGGGCCTGTCACTGGCCGCCGCTGTCCAGCGGTATCCGACGGAGTTCCTAGTCGCCTTTTCTATAAGCGTTGCCGCTTCGTGCGTATTCCCCCCATTGATCTATTCTTTCTTCTGGCGTCGATTCAACAGCAGAGGACTGCTGTGGTCCGTCTACAGTGCGCTGATACTCTGCACTGTCCTCACGGTCTTCTCGCCCATCGTCTCAGGATCCGAGTTCGCACTCTGGCCGGATGCAAGCTTCGACTGGTATCCGTTCCAGACTCCAGGTCTAGTTTCCGTCCCTGCAGCATTCGCGTTCGGATGGCTCGGAAGCATCACCTCACCTAGGCATCCCGAGATCAATTTCAATGACATGCAATATGAAATCCTGACGGGGCAAACAGCTGGATTTAATGCCCCTGATCCGCAACGCTACTGAACTTGAACGGGTGAAGTCGGTCGGTTTGCCTGACGGGTGCTGACTGGCACTGGTAGCCATCTGGGTGTGAGGTACGCGCAGGGCGGCGGGCTGACCGCTGCGGGGAGGGCCGCTCGGGAGCGGGTCAGGCTGCAGGCCGTGGAACGCTTCAAACGCGAGGATAAGAACCGGGAGATCGCGGCCGCGCTGCGGGTCAGTGAGCGGTCGGTTGAGCGATGGCGCCGGGCATGGCGGGAGCGGGGCGAGGCGGGACTGCTGTCCGCAGGCTCGCCGGGACGGCCCAAGCTTGGTGCGGCCCAGGTCGACAGGCTGGAACGTGAGTTGGAGCGGGGACCGCTGGTCCACGGCTGGGCAGATCAGCGGTGGACGCTGGCGCGGGTGAAGACCTTGATCGGCCGCCTCTTCCGTGTCTCGTACACCGTGGAGGGCACCTGGCAGTTGTTGAAGCGGCACGGCTGGTCTTGGCAGCAGCCTGCTCGGCGGGCGATCGAGCGCGATGACGAAGCCGTCGAGCTGTGGAAGAAGGAGGTCTGGCCGCGGGTAAGAGCACCGCGGCGGCGCTCGGGGCCTGGATCGTCTTCCAGGACGAGGCCGGGCAATCGATGGCGCCGCCGCGTGCCAGGACCTGGGGCCGGGTCGGCCGCACTCCGGTGGTGAGCGTCCGCGGCCGGGGATCCGGACGGGTCTCGATGGCAGGAATGGTCTGCTATAGGCGGGGGAAACGGTCGCGGCTGATCTACGCCGTCCGCGAGTACCGCGGCCGCAAAGACGAGCCGAAGGGCTTCGGCTGGCGCGATCTGCGCGACCTGCTTGTCCGAGCCCGCATCCAGCTTGGCGGCCCGATCGTGCTCGTCTGGGACAACGTGCGCCTGCACCTGACCGCCGGGATGAGGGAGTGGGCCGCCGCGAACGTGCACTGGCTCACCATCTTCCAACTGCCCGCATACGCACCTGACCTCAACCCGCAAGAAGGCATCTGGTCGCTGGTCAAGCGAGAGGTCGGCAACCTCGCCGCGGCCGACCTCACCCAGATCACCAAGGCCGTCAAGCGCAGGCTCAAGCAGATCCAGTACCGACCGGACATAGTCGACGGCTGTCTCGCCGGTACCGGCCTTGCCATCGACGAGTAACGAACCCAGGGAACGGTCGGCCGACACGTGGCCCTACGATCGCGGCACCCCACCGAACGGCTGTGCCCGACGAATTGAGTGAGCCCGTGAGCGACGACGTCCTGTCGATCATTCCGACCGATCCCCAGTGGCAGCCCGACCGGGCGGCGGCCGAGCGGACTGCCGCGCTCGCCGCGGATCTCACTCCCGGCCTGCCCGATGGCGTGGAGGTCGAGATCGACGTCACCTGGCACGACACCCTCACCCCCGTCGACTGCGGCGACAACCTGGAACGGATCGGCTGCCCGCACTGCGGCGCCTCGATCGACACCGAGTGGTACGCCGACCTGTTGGAAACCCACTGCGAGGACGGCTTCGCCACCTTGGCCGTGAAAGTGCCCTGCTGCGGCGCCGACACGTCGCTGGACGTGCTGGACTACGACTGGCCGTGCGGCTTCGCCCGCTTCAAGATCGCCATCTGGAACCCTGAACGTGACTGGTTCGGCGAGGAAGAGTTGGCCACTATCAGCGACACACTCGGGCACCCGGTGAAGCAGATCAGAGCCCACATCTGACCCACGTCTCAGCAGGAACCAAGTGCAGCCGACCAGCCCGACATCACCCATTCAAGTTCAGTAGCCTCGATCTTGCATGAGGGTCCGTCAGTTTGCTGACGGACCCTCCCTGCTCGTTCGGGGCGGAGATTTCTGCTCGTGGGCAGGTCGGGGGCCCGGCTGTCGCGTCGGGTGGGCGCCGGGTTCCACGGCCCCGGGCGGGTGGTGCTGCTCGTAGGGACGGGTGGCCGCTGGTCAGCCGGGGTTCGGCAGGGCCGCGAGCCGTTGCAGGGCGTCGGTGATCACGCCGGTCCAGGGCCAGTGCTTGGCGAGGCGGAGGATGCGGCGCCGTCCGGTGGTGACCAGCTGGGCGGCGGCGGAGAACAGCCGTAGCCGCAGGCGGCGGGGTTCCCACAGCCGGGCTTTGCCGGTCAGGGCGAGCATTGGCATCCAGGCCAGCAGGTCGAGGGCGATCTGGACGATCTCCAGCCAGATCTGGTTCTGCGCGGCGTCGTGGAGGGGAAGGTTGCGCAGGCCGGTGGCGCGGGCGGCGCGGATGCGGTCCTCGGTGCGGGCCCGCTGGCGGTGCCGCAGCTCCAGTGCCGCGATCGCGGCGTCCTTGGTGTTGGTGGCGAACGCGGTCAGGCGCATGCCGTCGGCATCGGTGAAGCGCAACTGGGCGCCGGGGTGCGGGCGTTCCTTGCGGACGATCAGCCGCATGCCCTTGGGCCAGCCGTCCAGGACATCTCCGGCGAGCTCGGCGACCCAGGCACCGTCACGGATCTCGCCGCCGGGTTCACCGGCCGGCGTCCACGCCGAGGCGGGAACCTGCAGCACCGCCTGATGGATCTGCTCGGTGATGGTCATGCCCACCGAGTACGACAGCCACCGGCCGCGCGCGGTGAGCCAGTCGAGGAACTTGTGGGTACCGCCGGCGGAGTCGGTGCGGATCAGGGTGCGCCGACCGCGCCGGAACTTCCCCGGCAGCTGGGCCAGCGCCATGCGGGTGGTCGCGATGTGGTCGGCGGCGGTGTTGCTGCCCGCCCTGCCCGGCCGCAGCAGCCCCGCGACGGGCTCCCCGGTCCCGCCGCGTCCGTGGTCGACGAAGGCCATGAGCGGGTGGTGGCCCCAGGTCTTCTTCCAGGTCCGCGTGGCATCCTCCTTGTCGGAGTGGGCCAGCACCAGCACGCCGTCGATGTCCACGATCACCTGCCCGTCGGCGTGCGGAGCGTCGGGCCCGGCCAACTGCCAGATACGGTCGCGGACTTCGGTTCGCGCGGTGCGGATGGCGGCCAGTGCCCGAGCGCCCGCTGCGGCAAGCGTGTCGACCAGGCGGGAGGCGGTCGGGTCGGAGGCCACCGGCCCGAAGAGGGCCGGTTCGGCCCGCAGCATCGCGACATCGGCCAGGCAGTCCCCGCCCAGGGCGGTTGCCAGTGCAAGGTCGAGCAGGATCTCGCCCGGGTCGTGCACCGCCCGCGGCTTTCACCACGGCGCCAGGGCCGCGGTTATCGCCTGATCCAGGCCGGTCTTACGGACCGTCTCCACCAGCAGGACCGCCCCTGCTTGCGAGACCACCGCACGGCCGTTGCCCTCAACGCGGACAGGCGGGTACGACCCGCTACGCTTCTTCACCTGGGGAGTGCCTCTTTCTTGGCGACGAACAGGACCTTCGACAAGCCCTATCGTCCCAGCTCAGAGGCACTCCTCGCTTATTTGATCATCCTTCGGACGGCCGCCTTCTTGAAAGCGTGCGGCTAATCCGAGCCCCACCCCCTCTTCCACGGCGGGGTGGGGCTCGATCTGTTCGGACACGGCCGAAGGCTGCCGTGTCGGGGGCGCGCTGTTCAGCGGAGGGCAGGACCTGAGTGTGGAGCAAGCCGACTGGTCAGCCGCCGCCGAATTCGGGGGCGCCGAGGGTGTAGAGGAGGGCGGCGACCGAGGCCAGGGTGAACGCGATCAGCGCGACGCGTTGCCATGGGATGACCCGAAGCATTGAAGTCTCCTTGAAGCCGGTGGTGTCGGAGTGTGTCCGCTGGCGGCTGTCAGCCTCCGCTCCAGTCGGGGGCGCCGAGGGTGTAGAGGAGCATGGCGACCGAGGCCAGGGTGAACGCGGTCAGCGCGAGGCGCTGCCAAGTGAAGGTGTGGGACATGGCTGCTTTCCTTCTCGAGTGGCGTTGCCGGGGTGGTGCATGGCGGTTGCGATGAGCAGGGCCGCGGCGATCGCCAGGAGCACGTCGCCGATACTGACGACCGCGTGCAGAGGCGGAACGGGGATGGTGTCGCCCAGGGCGAGCAGACGGGTGCCGCGCCCGGCCGGCACGTTCTTGGCCGTCTGGGACCCGGCGGGTAGCCCGGCGTCGGCCGCCGCGGAGAGGCTGTAGGGCATCCGGCCGTTGACCGCGATCGGCAGGGCGTTGAGAGCGGCACCGGTGAGTGCCATTCCCACCCCCGTCTTCAACGGCCACGTCCTGCCTCGGGCGTTGACGCCCAGCCAGAGCAGGGCAAGGCCGAAAGCCACGGCAAGCAGCGGTGCTCTGAGATGATGTCCGGTAGCGGAGGGAAGGCTCGCGGTAGCCAGCTGCGCAATTTGCACGGCGCCCGCGGCCCACAGCAGCCACAGCCATCGCAGCCGTACGCCCAGCAGCCTCCTCAGGCGGCCACCGCTGAGGTACCCCGCAGCCGTTCCGACGGCGACCGGTCCACCGAACAGGATCAGCGGGGTGACGCCCATGGCTCCGCCCCGCAGGTGACGCGCTCCCCCACGCTCATCCCCCACCCCACTGCATTCTGGCGCCGCAGGATCCGAGCGGCCTGCGTCTCCCCGGCCCTTTGCCGCGTCTCGGCGAGACCGTGAGCGGATCGTTGCAGAGCCGGGCGCGCGGCCGCAAGTACCCGGGGGCCGACTACCGGGATTCCGGGACGGAACCGGCTCTGACCCGCGATCGACTACGCCGCTCTCTGTCCGGGACTGCGGTTGACCCCAGCGTGAAGGGGCTTGCGCCCGTTCTCTCACACTGACCATCCCGGCCCGAGTACTTCACCTGGGAAGTGCTTCTTTCCTTGCAGCCAACAGGACCCTCAGCAAGTCCTATCGTTACAGGTCAGGAGCACTTCTCGCGTTTGTGATCAAGCCTCGGACAGCCCACCCCGGTCGGGTAGCGGGGACGCATCGCTGCGTCCCCGCCCCCTCAGAACCGTGCTTGCGCCTTCCAGCGCACACGGCTCAAGCGGGCCTATGGCCGCT
>NZ_JBIWOA010000046.1:0-87425 GCF_044767525.1 Streptomyces sp. NPDC101234
GGTTACATTCCGAACCCGGAAGCTAAGCCTCACAGCGCCGATGGTACTGCAGGGGGGACCCTGTGGGAGAGTAGGACGCCGCCGAACAAATATTGAAAGGGTTGGATCTGGAACTTCGGTTCCGGGTCCAACCCTTTTTCTGTTTGCGTAACGTGTCGTTCACGTTCCGCGCCGAACATCCAAGCATGGGTACTGCTGCAATGCTCAGGGCTGCCGGTGTCGGAGTCGGTGACGAGGTCATCGTGCCGGCCTTCGGCAACGTCGAGGTCGCCGAGGCCGTGACACTGGCCGGTGCGCTTCCGGTGTTCGCCGACATAGATCCGCTGACCTACTGCCTCGACGTGACGGCAGTGGAGGCGGCCGTAACCCCCCGCTCCGCGGCGGTGGTTGTCGTACACCGATTTGGACGGTGGGCCGACGTACGGCGATTGCGTGAGCTGGGGCAGCGGCACGGGCTGCTGGTGCTGGAGCAGGGCGAGTCCGAGGCGCCGTACGACGAGATAGCCCAGCGGCGGCAGCGGGCCGCCTACCTCGATGCGAAGCTGCGCGGTGTGCGGACACCCGACGGCGGTGACGGGCACACCTTCCAGCAGTACGTCGTGCGGGTGCCGGGGAACGGCCGGCCCGACCGGGACGCCTTCGCCCGGGCCTTGCGGGGCAAGGGAGTTGACTGCCGGGTTCCGGTGAAGACAGCTGTGCACCGGCTGCCGGAATTCCGGCGCTGCGTCTCGCTGCCGGAGACCGAGCGGGCGGCCGACGAAACGCTGGCACTGCCCGTGGACGCTTCCCTGACCAAGCGGGAGATGCAGCGGATCGTGTCCGCCTGCAATGCCCTCGGCGGACTGCTGCAGCCCGCCTTCTGAAGGAGTTTGGGAACTCGGGTCTGTTCGGGGTACGATCTATTTCGTTGCCGCGGGGGAAACCCCGAAAAGGCAACAGGCCCCTATAGCTCAGTCGGCAGAGCGTCTCCATGGTAAGGAGAAGGTCAACGGTTCGATTCCGTTTGGGGGCTCCAACAAGAAAAGTCCCGCCCTTTCGGGCGGGACTTTTCTGTGTCCTCCTCCGTCCCCGCCCTCAGTCCTTCTGAAGGCCGGGGACCCGCATCGCCAGAATGGCCATGTCGTCCGACGGGGCGTCCGACGCGAAGCGTTCCACCGCGCGCATGATGCGTGCCGCCACCGCGCCCGCCGTCAGGCCCGTACAGGTCGTCAGAACGTCCGCGAGGCCGTCGTCGCCCAGCATGCGCGTGCCCTCCCGGCGTTCCGTCACACCGTCGGTGACGCACAGCAGGACATCGCCCGGGTCGAGGGTGACCGACTGCTCGTACAGCTCCAGGTCCTCGATGACACCGAGGAGCGGCTGCGGTTCGGCCGCCGCCTCCACCGTGCCGTCCTGGCGCAGACGGAGCGGGAGCGGGTGGCCGGCGCAGACGACCTTCATCTCGGCGCTGCCGTCCTCCTGGGGGCGCATCTCGCCGTACAGGAGGGTCAGGAAGCGGCTGCGGGAGCCCTCGTCGAGGATGGCGGAGTTGAGGCGCTCCAGGACCGCCGGGCCGCTGAGGCCCTCCCGTGCGAGGAGCCGCAGGGCGTGCCGGGCGAGGCCGGTGACGGCGGCCGCGTTGGGGCCCGTACCGCAGACGTCGCCGATGGCGAAGCCGTACGCGCCGTCGGAGATGGGGAAGACGTCGTAGAAGTCGCCGCCGACCTCGTTGCCCTCACCGGCCGCGCGGTAGATGACCTCGACCTCGACGCCGTCGATGTGCGGCGTGCCCGGGGGCAGCAGGCTTCGCTGGAGGGCCTGGCTGATGGCCGTGCGCTCCGAGTACAGGCGGGCGTTGTCCAGGGCCAGGGCGGCTCGGCGGGACAGGTCCTCGGCGAGTTCCAGGATCTCCTGGCGGAAGTGTTCGTCGGTGGGCTTGCCGAGGGTCAGCATGCCGATGACGCGGTTGCGGGCGACCAGGGGGAGGACGACCGTCTCGCCGCCGACGGCGGAGGCCGTGGCGAGGGTCGGGCCGATCCCGGAGGAGACCTGCCGGGTGGGGCCGCCGGTCAGGCCGAGGCTGCGCATGGAGCTGCGCAGGGCGGCCTGGTGGGCGTGCTCGCCGGGGGCCGTCCAGACGCGGGCGCCGGGTGTGGGCACCGGGTCCGGCGGGGGCACCTTGGAGAGCAACGACTTGATGCCGTCGATGAGTTCCTCGTCCTCGTGTAGGACGTACGACAGGTACGGCTCGGAGGCCTGGTCGGCGATCGTGTAGACCGCGCACCAGGTGGCGAGGGTCGGGACCGTCATCTGGGCCATCAGGGCGAGGGTCTGGTCGCGGTCCAGGGTGCCGGCGAGCAGGTCGGAGGCCTCGACCAGGAAGCTGAGCGAGCCGCGGCGCAGCCGCTCCAGCTCGCCCAGGCGGGCCGACTCGACGGCCAGGGCGATGCGGTCGGCGGCGAACTGGAGGCGCAGTGCCTCCTCGTTGGAGTATCTGGCCGGGCCCTCCGCCGCGACGCCCAGGGAGCCCGTCAGGCGGCCCTCGACCTTGAGCGGGACCGTGACGACCGAGCGCATGCCGGTGCCGGCCAGCAGCGGTACGGCGCCCGGTACGGCCGTCAGGTCCTCGTGGACGGCCGGCATACGGGCCGAGCCGTAGCGGCCGGGGCCGGCTTCGACGGGCACGCGCGCGAAGCGCTGCCTGGCGGAGGGCAGGCCGGTGGAGGCGCGGACCTCCAACTCGGTCTCGTCATCGGTGGCGAGGAGCAGGAACGCGGAGTCGCCGTCGAGCATGTCCCGGGCGCGCTCCACTGTGCGCTGGAGGAGGCCGTCGAGGTCGTCCGGGGCCGGGGAGCCGATGAACACCTCGAAGGGGTCGGTGCTCTGGCCGTCGGAGCCGCCGGTGTCGGAGGCGGGGACGCGCAACGGGGTCTGCAGCACGGCCCGTTCGTGGTCCCGTACGAGGAGGCAGACCGTGGAGGGCTCGCCGCCGGTGTCACGGACTCTGAGGTGCGAGGCGTAGACGGAGGTCACGCGGCCGTCGGCGCCGCGGATGCCGTAACTGCCCTCCCAGCGGGACAGTTGGAGGGCCTCCGCGATACCGGTGCCGGTGCCCGGGGTGTGCGGCCAGGCCGCGAGGTCGGTCAGGGGCTTGCCTGTGACGTCCGCGGAGGTGTGGCCGAAGAGTTCCTCGGCGTCCTCGTTCCAGGCCGTCACAGAGCCCTTGCGGTCGATCTGGACCACCGCGACGCGGACCCGGCCGTCGGCGAGGGGGAGCAGGTCGGCGGGGAGGGACGGTCCGGCCGCGCGGGTGCCGACCGGGCGTTCGGGGAGGTCGAGCTGGAACCAGACATTCTTGTGCGTGGGCGTGTACTCGACACCCCAGCGGGTGGCGAGGGCCGCGCAGAGCTGGAGCCCGCGGCCGCCCTCGCGGTCGGGGCTGCCCATGTTGACGGCGGATCCCTGCAGGGGGACCTCGCGTTCCGGGTAGCGGTCGGCGACCTCGATGCGTACCCCGTCCTCCGTGCGCAGGCACAGGACGTCGGCGTGGGTGCCGGCGTGCACCACCGCGTTGGTCACCAGTTCGCTGGTGAGGACCACTGCGTCGTCGACGATGTCCGCGAAGCCCCAGCCCTGGAGCGTGTCGCGGACGAAGGACCGGGCGGTCGCGACCGATCGCCCCACGGGCTCGAAGCTGGCGGCCGCGCGCGCGGTGATCACAGAACTCCTAGTCCGGGTGTCGACATGCAGGCTTGCCTGGCCGGCCGGGTCGTGCCGCTGCTGCGGCATCAGCTCGCCCGTGGGCCGTGGCTCCGGGTTGTGTCCCCCGGGGATCACTCCGGTGGTCATGGTCTGCGGCCGCCCCTCCGAATGCCCGCTCGTTCTCGTGCCACCGCCCAGGCCGGACGGACCGGTGCGGCTGGACAGCCGCATGCAAGGTTACTTACCTTCGCCGTCCGAGCGGATGCCGGTCGCCAGTGTTTACGCCCTCAGGGTGTGCGGACGATGTGCGAAGCTGCCGAACTGTTATGGCCTGGTTCGGCCAGGGTGAAACACTGGGCAAGCTTCTGGTGAAGGTCCGGTCAGCCTGAGTGCGTTCCGTGTACGGCGGGCAGCAGCCCCTGGTGTGGTCGGATCCCATCTGGCAGAAATACGCAGCAGTAACTGGTACGCCGAAGTAAGCGGTACGCCGAGTATGGCGGTACCCGAGCACAGCAGTAACGGTCGACCCCTGCGGGAGGGACACAGTGGAGTCTGGCGCAGCGGCGCGGGGCACTAAGGCGCGCGCGAAAGGCGGACCGTCCCTGAGCAGGCAGCGGGGCGGCGGCGGGACCACCGCGGTGGACACGGCCGCCCTGAACCGGTTGCTGGTGGCTCTGGAGGCGATGCGGGAGGGCAACTTCCGCAAGCGGCTGACGGTGTCCGGCGACGGCGTGATGTCGGAGATCGCGGCGGTCTTCAACGAGGTGGCCGACCGTAATCTCCACCTCACGGGTGAGTTGTCGCGCGTACGTCGGGTGGTCGGACGTGAGGGAAAACTCACGGAACGGCTGGAAACGGGCGCCTGTGAGGGGTCTTGGGCGACCGCCATCGACAACTCCAACGCGCTCGTGGACGACCTGGTGCGGCCGGTCTCCGAGGTGGGCCGGGTCCTGACGGCGGTGGCCGAGGGTGATTTGTCGCCTCGGATGGAGTTGCGGTCGCCGTCGCCGGACGGGGCCGGGCATCCGCTGCGCGGTGAGTTCCTGAAGGTCGGCCGGACCGTCAACAACCTGGTCGACCAGTTGTCGACGTTCACCGACGAGGTCACGCGCGTGGCCAGTGAGGTGGGCACCGAGGGCAAGCTGGGCGGGCAGGCCCGGGTGCGCGGTATGTCGGGTTCGTGGCGTGATCTGACGGACTCGGTCAACACGATGGCGTACCGGCTGACGGCGCAGGTGCGGGACATCGCGCTGGTGACGACAGCTGTCGCCAAGGGTGATCTGTCCCGGAAGGTCACCGTTCAGGTCGCCGGCGAGATGCTGGAGCTGAAGGAAACCGTCAACACGATGGTGGACCAGCTGTCCGCGTTCTCCTCCGAGGTGACCCGGGTCGCCCGCGAGGTGGGCACGGACGGCATCCTGGGCGGCCAGGCGCATGTGCCGGGGGTCGACGGCACGTGGAAGGAACTCACCGATTCCGTCAACACCATGGCCGGCAACCTGACGGCCCAGGTGCGCGGGATCTCCGAGGTGACCACCGCGGTCGCCAACGGTGATCTGTCGCGCAAGGTGACCGTCCAGGCGCGCGGTGAGGTCGCGCAGCTCGCGGACACCATCAACCAGATGACCGAGACGCTGCGGATCTTCGCGGACGAGGTCACGCGCGTGGCCAACGAGGTAGGCGCGGCCGGGCAGCTGGGTGGTCAGGCGAACGTGCCGGGTGCGGCGGGCACCTGGAAGGACCTGACGGACTCGGTCAACACGGTCTTCCGGAACCTGACGACGCAGGTGCGCGACATCGCCGCGGTGACGACCGCGGTGGCCAGCGGTGACCTCTCGCAGAAGGTCACCGTGGACGTGGCCGGCGAGATGCTCGAACTGAAGAACACCGTCAACGGCATGGTCGACCAGCTGTCGTCGTTCGGCGCCGAGGTCACGCGGGTGGCCCGGGAGATCGGTGTCGAGGGCGAGTTGGGCGGCCAGGCGCAGGTGCCGGGTGCGGCCGGTACCTGGAAGGACCTGACCGACTCCGTCAACACCGCGTTCCGCAACCTCACCGGGCAGGTGCGCAACATCGCCCAGGTGACGACGGCGGTGGCCAACGGCGATCTCTCGCAGAAGGTCACGGTCGACGTCTCCGGTGAGATGCTCAAGCTGAAGAACACCGTGAACACGATGGTGGACCAGCTCTCCAGTTTCGCCGACCAGGTGACACGGATGGCCAGGGACGTGGGCACCGAGGGCCGCCTCGGCGGTCAGGCCCGCGTGGACGGCGTCTCGGGCACCTGGAAGGAGCTCACGGACTCCGTCAACTTCATGGCCGGCAACCTGACCTCGCAGGTGCGGCAGATCGCCCAGGTGACGACGGCGGTGGCGCGGGGCGATCTGTCCCAGAAGATCGACGTCGACGCGCGCGGCGAGATCCTCGAACTCAAGAACACGATCAACACGATGGTCGACCAACTCTCCGCCTTCGCCGACCAGGTCACCAAGGTGGCCCGTGAGGTGGGTACGGAGGGACGGCTGGGCGGTCAGGCGCAGGTGCCCGGTGTGGCCGGTGTGTGGCGGGACCTGACGGATTCCGTGAACGGCATGGCCGGCAACCTCACGGCCCAGGTGCGCAACATCGCCCAGGTCGCGACCGCGGTGGCCCGCGGTGACCTCTCCCAGAAGATCACCGTGGACGCGCGCGGTGAGATCCAGGAGCTGAAGAACACCCTGAACACGATGGTCGACCAGCTGTCGTCGTTCGCCCAGGAAGTCACGCGCGTCGCGCGCGAGGTGGGCACCGAGGGCATCCTCGGCGGCCAGGCCGAGGTGCAGGGGGTCGCGGGCACCTGGAAGGACCTCACCCAGTCCGTGAACTTCATGGCGAACAACCTGACCATCCAGGTGCGCAACATCGCCGAGGTCACGACCGGGGTGGCCAAGGGCGACCTGTCGAAGAAGATCACTGTCGACGCGAAGGGCGAGATCCTCGAACTCGTCACGACGGTCAACACGATGGTCGACCAGCTCTCCAGCTTCGCCGAGCAGGTGACCCGGGTGGCCCGTGAGGTGGGCACCGAGGGCATCCTGGGCGGCCAGGCGCACGTTCCGGGTGTCACGGGCATCTGGAAGGACCTCAGCAACAACGTGAACCTGATGGCCAACAACCTGACCATGCAGGTGCGCAACATCTCCCAGGTCTCGGCGGCGGTCGCCAACGGCGACCTGACCCGGCAGGTCACCATCGAGGCGAGCGGTGAGGTGGCCCAGCTCGCCGACACCATCAACACGATGGTGAAGACCCTGAGTTCGTTCGCCGACCAGGTCACCAAGGTGGCCCGTGAGGTGGGCACGGACGGCATCCTCGGCGGTCAGGCGCACGTTCCGGGTGTGGCGGGTACCTGGAAGGACCTCACCGAGTCGGTGAACCAGATGGCGTCCAACCTGACCGGTCAGGTGCGCAACATCGCGATGGTCACCACGGCCATCGCGAAGGGTGATCTGACCAAGAAGATCGACATCGACGCGCGCGGTGAGATCCTCGAACTCAAGACGACGATCAACACGATGGTCGACCAGCTGTCCAGCTTCGCCGAGGAGGTCACCCGGGTGGCCCGCGAGGTGGGCACCGAGGGGCAGTTGGGCGGTCAGGCACGCGTGCGTGACGTCGACGGCACCTGGCGGGACCTCACCGAGTCCGTGAACGAGATGGCCGGGAACCTGACCCGGCAGGTGCGTGCCATCGCGCGCGTGGCGACCGCGGTGACCCGTGGCGACCTGAACCTGAAGATCGACGTGGACGCGTCCGGCGAGATCCAGGAACTCCAGGACTACATCAACAAGATGATCGCCAACCTGCGCGACACCACGGTCGCCAACCAGGAGCAGGACTGGCTCAAGGGCAACCTGGCCCGTATCTCCGCGCTGATGCAGGGCCGCCGCGACCTGGCGGACGTGGCCTCCCTGATCATGAGCGAGCTGACGCCCGTGGTCTCCGCGCAGCACGGCGCGTTCTTCATGGCGATGCCCCTGGTCGACGGCAAGGACCTGAGCGCCGAGAACGAGGACGCGTACGAACTGCGCATGCTCGGGTCGTACGGCTACTCGATGGGTTCCATGCCGACGTCGTTCCGGCCCGGTGAGGCGCTGATCGGCACGGCCGCCAAGGAGAAGCGCACGGTCCTGGTGGAGAAGGCGCCCAGCGGCTATCTGAAGATCTCCTCCGGGCTCGGCGAGGCTCCGCCGGCGCAGGTGATCGTGCTTCCGGTGCTGTTCGAGGGCAATGTGCTCGGCGTGATCGAGCTGGCGTCCTTCACGCCGTTCACACAGATCCAGAAGGACTTCCTCAACCAGATCGCCGAGATGATCGCGACCAGCGTCAACACCATCTCCGTCAACACCAAGACCGAGGTGCTGCTGAAGCAGTCGCAGGAGCTGACCGAGCAGCTGCGGGAGCGGTCGGCCGAGTTGGAGAACCGGCAGAAGGCCCTTCAGGCGTCCAACGCCGAACTGGAGGAGAAGGCCGAGCTGCTGGCCCAGCAGAACCGTGACATCGAGGTGAAGAACACCGAGATCGAGGAGGCCCGACAGGTCCTGGAGGAGCGTGCCGAGCAACTCGCCGTCTCCATGCGCTACAAGAGCGAGTTCCTCGCCAACATGTCGCACGAGCTGCGCACCCCGCTCAACTCGCTGCTGATCCTGGCCAAGCTGCTCGCGGACAACGCGGAGGGCAACCTCTCGCCGAAGCAGGTGGAGTTCGCCGAGACCATCCACGGCGCGGGTTCCGACCTGCTGCAGCTGATCAACGACATCCTCGACCTGTCGAAGGTCGAGGCGGGCAAGATGGACGTCTCCCCGACGCGTATCGCGCTCGTGCAGTTGGTGGACTACGTGGAGGCCACCTTCCGGCCGCTGACCGCGGAGAAGGGCCTGGACCTGTCCGTACGGGTGTCGCCCGAGCTGCCCGCCACTTTGCACACCGACGAACAGCGGCTTCTCCAGGTGCTGCGCAACCTGCTGTCCAACGCGGTGAAGTTCACCGACTCCGGCTCTGTGGAGCTGGTGATCCGGCCGGCGAGCGGCGATGTGCCGGTGCGGATCAGGGAGCAGCTCCTGGAGGCCGGTTCGCTCAGCGATCCGGACGCGCCGCTGATCGCGTTCTCGGTGACGGACACCGGCATCGGGATCGCGGCCAGCAAGATGCGGGTGATCTTCGAGGCGTTCAAGCAGGCCGACGGCACGACCAGCCGCAAGTACGGCGGCACGGGCCTCGGGCTGTCGATCTCCCGGGAGATCGCGCAGCTGCTCGGCGGCGAGATTTACGCGCAGAGCGAGCCGGGCCGCGGCTCGACGTTCACGCTGTATCTGCCGCTGCACCCCAGCGAACTGCCGCCGCAGGGCTACCAGCAGTCCCTGCCCGCGCTGGAGGCAGGTGACCTGGTGGCCTCCCAGAGCCACGGCATGGAGCTGTCCGGCGTGGAGATCGAGACGCCGGCCGAGGTGAAGTCGTACCAGGAGACCCAGAACGGTGCCGCCGCGCTCTTCCGGCGCCGGCGCCGGGGTGTTCCCCAGGTCGCCGAGGCGTGGCCGGTGCTCGCCGAGCAGGAGACGACCCCGCTACCGCGCCGGGGCGTGCGGTTCGGCGGCGAGAAGGTCCTGATCGTCGACGACGACATCCGCAACGTCTTCGCGCTCACCAGCGTCCTGGAGCAGCACGGTCTGTCGGTGCTGTACGCGGAGAACGGCCGCGAGGGCATCGAGGTCCTGGAGCAGCACGACGATGTCGCGGTCGTCCTGATGGACATCATGATGCCCGAGATGGACGGCTATGCGACGACCACGGCGATCCGTCGGATGCCGCAGTTCGCCGGGCTGCCGATCATCGCGCTGACCGCGAAGGCGATGAAGGGCGACCGGGAGAAGGCGATCGAGTCGGGCGCCTCCGACTACGTCACCAAGCCGGTCGATCCCGATCACCTTCTGGCGGTGATGGAGCAGTGGATGCGCGAGGAGTGACCGCAGTGACCAGTTGTGATGTGAACGTTGCGGGAACCTTCCGTGTGCACCGGGAGTTGCTGACTCAGGGTGGCCGGACCCGTGTAGAAGTGCGGGATTGGGGGAACCTTCTGGTCTCCGGCTGCGTTTCTGCTACGTGCACAGTGACATCGCGGTGACAGGGTGTGGCGACAGGCGGGGTGCGGCTACCATGACCGGCACAAGGACGGGCGGCGAAAGGGAGTCGTCCCCTGGGGCGGCGCCCGGTGTACCGCCGGGGCGAGGAGGGCGGGCCATGGTGCAGAAGGCCAAGATCCTCCTGGTCGATGACCGGCCGGAGAATCTGCTGGCGCTGGAGGCCATCCTCTCTGCGCTCGATCAGACACTGGTGCGGGCATCGTCCGGGGAGGAAGCGCTCAAGGCACTGCTCACGGACGACTTCGCGGTCATTCTGCTGGACGTCCAGATGCCGGGCATGGACGGTTTCGAGACCGCGGCGCACATCAAGCGACGGGAGCGGACCCGGGACATCCCGATCATCTTTCTCACCGCCATCAACCACGGGCCGCACCACACCTTCCGTGGCTACGCGGCGGGCGCGGTCGACTACATCTCCAAGCCCTTCGACCCGTGGGTGCTGCGCGCCAAGGTCTCGGTGTTCGTCGAGCTGTACATGAAGAACTGCCAGCTCCGCGAGCAGGCGGCGCTGCTGCGGCTCCAGTTGGAGGGCGGCGGCAAGGGCGGCGCGGTCGCCGGCAAGGAGTCCGCGGGACTGCTCGCCGAGCTGTCCGCCCGGCTCGCGGCCGTCGAGGAGCAGGCCGAGGCGCTGTCCAAGCAGCTGGACGACGAGTCCGCGGACGCGGCAGCGGTGGCCACGGCGGCTCACCTGGAGCGCAAACTCACGGGCCTGCGCCGGGCGCTGGACGCCCTCGAACCGGGCATGGGCGGCGGCAGCGCAGTGCTTCCGTCACAGAACTGACCGCGACGGCGGACACAGTTGCCCATGAGAGCGTGTCAGTTCCGCGCCCCGGCAAGGGCGACACGAACGGGTGAAGCAGCGGGCACGCGTGTCCCCTGTCGCATCCCCCGGTAACCTCACCCCCATGGCCTCACGTTCCTCGGCAGCCAAGAAGCAGCCCGCGAAGAAGGCCGCTCCCTCGAAGGCTCCGGCGAAGAAAGCCCCGGCCAAGAAGGCGCCCGCCAAGAGGACCGCGGCCAAGAAGTCGGTGCCGGCGCCCAAGCCGGCACCCAGCCCCACCGGGGGCGTCGTCCGCCTGGTGCGCGCCCTCTGGCTCGGTCTCGCGCACGCCGTCGGCGCCATCTTCCGCGGCATAGGACAGGGAGCCAAGAACCTGGACCCGGCCCACCGCAAGGACGGCGTCGCCCTGCTCCTGCTCGCCCTCGCCCTGATCGTCGCCGCCGGCACCTGGGCCGACCTGCACGGCCCGGTCGGCGACCTGGTCGAGATCCTCGTCACCGGCGCCTTCGGCCGCCTCGACCTGCTGGTGCCGATACTGCTCGCGGTCATCGCCGTACGGTTCATGCGGCACCCCGAGCAGCCGGAGGCCAACGGCCGGATCGTGATCGGGCTGTCCGCGCTCATCATCGGTGTGCTCGGCCAGGTGCACATCGCCTGCGGCTCCCCGGCCCGCAGCGACGGCATGCAGGGCATAAGGGACGCCGGCGGCCTCATCGGCTGGGCGGCGGCGACCCCGCTGACGTACACCATGACCGAGGTCCTCGCGGTACCGCTGCTGGTGCTGCTCACGGTCTTCGGGCTGCTCGTCGTCACCGCGACCCCGGTGAACGCCATCCCGCAGCGGCTGCGCGCGCTCGGTGTGCGCCTCGGGGTGCTGCACGACCCCGAGCCGGACGAGTACGGCGAGGACGACGAGCGCTACGACGAACAGTGGCGCGAGGCGCTGCCCGCGCGCCCCCGCAGGCGTTCGAGCGCTCCCCAGGACTACGACCCCGACGAGGCCGAGCAGCAGGCCCTCGCCAAGCGCCGCGGCCGCCCGAGGCGCTCCGCGGTGCCGCAGCCCGAGATGGGCCGTCAGATGGACGCCGTGGACGTCGCGGCGGCCGCCGCCGCGGCGCTCGACGGCGCCGTTCTGCACGGCATGCCGCCCTCGCCGCTCGTCGCCGACCTCACCCAGGGCGTCGGCATCGGCGACCGCGAGGACACCACGCCCACGCCCCTGCCGAGCCCGAACCCCGCCGCGAGCCCGAGTCCGGTCCCGGCCGCGCGGCCCAAGCAGGAGAAGCTCAAGGGCGTCGTCGCGGATCTGACCAAACCGGCCCCCGACGAACCCCGCGACCTGCCCCCGCGTGCCGAGCAGCTCCAGCTCTCCGGCGACATCACCTACTCGCTGCCCTCCCTGGAGCTCCTCACCCGCGGCGGCCCCGGCAAGGCACGCAGCGAGGCCAACGACCGGGTCGTCGCCTCGCTCACCAACGTGTTCTCCGAGTTCAAGGTCGACGCGGCCGTCACCGGCTTCACCCGCGGGCCGACGGTCACCCGCTACGAGGTCGAGCTCGGCCCCGCCGTGAAGGTCGAGCGGATCACCGCGCTCACCAAGAACATCGCGTACGCCGTCGCCAGCCCTGACGTGCGGATCATCAGCCCGATCCCCGGCAAGTCCGCGGTCGGCATCGAGATCCCGAACACCGACCGCGAGATGGTCAACCTCGGTGACGTGCTCCGGCTGGCCGCCGCCGCCGAGGACGACCACCCCATGCTGGTGGCGCTCGGCAAGGACGTCGAGGGCGGCTATGTGATGGCCAACCTGGCGAAGATGCCGCATGTGCTGGTCGCCGGTGCCACCGGGTCCGGTAAGTCGTCGTGCATCAACTGTCTGATCACGTCCATCATGGTCCGCGCGACCCCCGAGGACGTCCGCATGGTCCTCGTCGACCCCAAGCGGGTCGAGCTGACCGCCTACGAGGGCATCCCGCACCTGATCACGCCGATCATCACCAACCCCAAGCGGGCCGCCGAGGCGCTCCAGTGGGTCGTGCGCGAGATGGATCTGCGCTACGACGACCTGGCGGCGTTCGGGTACCGGCACATCGACGACTTCAACCAGGCCATCCGCGACGGCAAGCTCAAGACGCCGGAGGGCAGCGAGCGCGAGCTCAAGACGTATCCGTATCTGCTGGTGATCGTCGACGAGCTCGCGGACCTGATGATGGTCGCGCCCCGGGACGTCGAGGACTCGATCGTGCGCATCACGCAGCTCGCGCGCGCGGCCGGCATCCACCTGGTGCTCGCCACGCAGCGGCCGTCCGTCGATGTCGTCACCGGCCTCATCAAGGCGAACGTGCCCTCGCGGCTCGCCTTCGCCACCTCCTCGCTGGCCGACAGCCGCGTCATCCTGGACCAGCCGGGCGCCGAGAAGCTGATCGGCAAGGGCGACGGACTCTATCTGCCGATGGGGCAGAACAAGCCCACCCGTATGCAGGGCGCGTTCGTCACCGAGGACGAGGTCGCGGCCGTCGTCCAGCACTGCAAGGACCAGATGACGCCGGTCTTCCGGGACGACGTCGTCGTGGGCACCAAGCAGAAGAAGGAGATCGACGAGGACATCGGCGACGACCTCGACCTGCTCTGCCAGGCGGCCGAACTGGTCGTCTCCACGCAGTTCGGGTCGACGTCCATGCTCCAGCGCAAGCTGCGTGTGGGCTTCGCCAAGGCCGGCCGGCTCATGGACCTCATGGAGTCCCGAGGGGTGGTCGGGCCGAGCGAGGGTTCCAAGGCGCGTGACGTTCTGGTGAAACCCGATGAGCTGGATGGAGTGCTTGCCGTGATCCGGGGGGAGTCTGAGGGGTAGGTCTGTCTCAGGGCACGGGCGCCTGTAGACCGGGTGGAGTCACGGTCGTGATCCACTCGTTAGAGATCGTCGGGCAACCGTTTCCCTTTGACGCACGTCAAGTTGAGCGAAAGGAAAGGTGTGTACTCCATCCTGGTGCGCACACCTGACCCGTCATCGGGATGTCGGGCCATACCGATGGCGTACAAAGTCGTACCGCCCGGTTGCCTCACCCTTTTGCACCCCCCATAGACTGAACCTCCAGCACAGGCGGCTACACGCTCGAAAGGCGCCCCCGTGTCCATCGGCAGCAACTCCCCTGAAGACGAGCGTCCGTTCCAAGACGAGTCCGAGGAAAACCGCCCCTCCGTAGGCCGAGCCCTCAAGCAGGCCCGCATCGCCGCCGGGCTGACCGTCGACGAGATCAGCGGGAGCACCCGGGTCCGTATCGCCATCGTGCACGCCATCGAGGCCGACGACTTCGCGCCCTGCGGCGGCGATGTCTACGCCCGAGGGCACATCCGGACCCTGGCCAAGGCCGTCGGCCTCGACCCCGAGCCGCTGCTCGCGCAGTTCTCGGCCGAGCACGGTGGTGGGCGGCCCGCGCCGACGCCCGCCGCCCCGCTGTTCGAGGCGGAACGCATCCGTCCCGAGCGGCGCGGACCCAACTGGACCGCGGCCATGGTCGCCGCGATCGTCGTCGTGGTCGGCTTCGTCGGCTTCACCGCCTTCAAGGGCGGCGACGGCAGCGACGCCAAGCAGTCGGTCGCCGAGGGAGCCACCCCGACGACCAGCAAGCCGGCCTCGCCGACCCCCAAGGAGAGCAAGCCCGACAAGGCTCCCGCACCCTCCGACAGCGCGATCGCCGCCGCGCCCCAGGACAAGGTCACCGTCCAGGTCAGCGCGACGAACGGACGCAGCTGGATCTCGGCCAAGGACCACAACGGCCGGATGCTCTTCGACGGGCTCCTGAAGAAGGGCGACTCCAAGACCTTCCAGGACAGCTCCAAGATCAACCTGATCCTCGGCGACGCCGGCGCCATCCAGCTCTACGTCAACGGCAAGAAGATCGAGGACCAGTTCCAGCCCGGAGCCGTGGAGCGCCTGACCTACACCAAGGGCGACCCGGAAGTCGGATAAACGTTCGAATAAGGCACGTACACAAGGGGTTGGCCATGATCGGCCAGCCCCTTCGACGTGGGGTGTCAGTGAGACAAAGTAGTCTTGAGCCCATGCCTGAACGCCGTACCGTCGCACTAGTCACTCTCGGCTGCGCCCGTAACGAGGTGGACTCGGAGGAGCTCGCAGGCCGTTTGGAGGCGGACGGCTGGCAGCTCGTCGAGGACGCATCGGATGCCGATGTCGCCGTCGTCAACACCTGTGGTTTCGTCGAGGCCGCCAAGAAGGACTCCGTCGACGCCCTCCTGGAGGCCAACGACCTCAAGGGGCACGGCAGAACCCAGGCCGTCGTGGCGGTGGGCTGCATGGCCGAGCGGTACGGCAAGGAACTCGCCGAGGCCCTCCCCGAGGCGGACGGGGTGCTCGGCTTCGACGACTACTCCGACATCTCCGACCGGCTGCAGACCATCCTCAACGGCGGCATCCACGCCTCACACACCCCGCGCGACCGGCGCAAGCTGCTGCCCATCAGCCCCGCCGAGCGCCAGGACTCGGCCGCGACGGTGGCTCTGCCGGGCCACGGCCCGTCCGACCTCCCGGAGGGCGTCGCGCCCGCCTCCGGCCCCCGTGCGCCCCTGCGCCGCCGTCTGGACGGCTCCCCGGTCGCCTCGGTCAAGCTCGCCTCCGGCTGCGACCGGCGCTGCTCCTTCTGCGCCATCCCGTCCTTCCGCGGCTCCTTCATCTCGCGCCGCCCGAGCGACGTGCTGAACGAGACCCGCTGGCTGGCCGAGCAGGGCGTGAAGGAGATCATGCTGGTCTCCGAGAACAACACCTCCTACGGCAAGGACCTGGGCGACATCCGCCTTCTGGAGTCCCTGCTGCCCGAGCTCGCCGAGGTGGACGGCCTCGAGCGGGTGCGCGTCAGCTACCTCCAGCCCGCCGAGATGCGCCCCGGCCTGATCGACGTACTGACCTCCACCCCGAAGGTCGTCCCGTACTTCGACCTGTCCTTCCAGCACTCCGCCCCCGGCGTGCTGCGGGCCATGCGCCGCTTCGGAGACACCGACCGCTTCCTGGAGCTGCTCGACACCATCCGCGGCAAGGCCCCGCAGGCCGGCGTCCGCTCCAACTTCATCGTCGGCTTCCCCGGCGAGTCCGAGTCCGACCTGGCCGAGCTGGAGCGCTTCCTGAACGGCGCCCGGCTGGACGCCATCGGTGTCTTCGGCTACTCCGACGAGGAGGGCACCGAGGCGGCGACGTACGAGAACAAGCTCGACGAGGACGTCGTCGCCGAGCGGCTCGCGCACATCTCCCGGCTTGCCGAGGAGCTCGTCTCGCAGCGGTCCGAGGAGCGCGTCGGTGAGACCGTGCACGTCCTCGTGGAGTCCGTCGACGACGAGGACGGCGTCTACGGCCGCGGGGCCCACCAGGCGCCCGAGACGGACGGACAGGTGCTGCTCACGAGCGGCGCGGGGCTGTCCGTGGGTCGTATGGTCGAGGCGAAGGTGGTCGGTACGGAAGGTGTCGACCTGGTCGCCGAGCCGCTGCAGGGCTCGCCCGCATGGAGTGAGGAGGCCGGCAGATGACCGGAGTCCCGGCGTCCGCCGCGGGCGGCTCGTCCGGCGCGCACGGCGCCCCGGGCTCCGCCGCCACCTCCGGTTCACAGCGTGATTCCCAGGCCGATCCGCAGAGCGCAGATCTTCAGAACGAGGAGAAGCCGCCGCGCGGAGCGAAGATCGCCGCGGCCGCCGTCAACCAGGCCAGCCTGTGGAACGTCGCCAATCTGCTGACCATGCTCCGGCTGGTCCTGGTGCCCGGCTTCGTTGCCCTGATGCTGGCCGGCGGCGGCTACGACCCGGCGTGGCGATCGCTCGCCTGGGCCGCCTTCGCCATCGCCATGATCACCGACCTGTTCGACGGGCACCTGGCGCGCACCTACAACCTCGTCACCGACTTCGGGAAGATCGCCGACCCCATCGCCGACAAGGCGATCATGGGGGCGGCGCTGATCTGTCTGTCCGGACTGGGTGATCTGCCCTGGTGGGTGACGATCGTGATCCTCGCCCGGGAACTCGGCATCACGCTCATGCGTTTCGTGGTCATCCGCTACGGCGTGATCCCCGCCAGCCGCGGCGGCAAGCTCAAGACCCTCACCCAGGGCGTGGCCGTGGGGATGTACGTGCTGGCACTGACGGGGTGGCTGGCGACCCTGAGGTTCTGGGTGATGGCTGTGGCCGTCGTCCTGACCGTCGTCACGGGCCTCGACTATGTGAGACAAGCCATTGTGCTGCGACGGCAGGGAATCGCCGAGCGCGCGGCGGCGTCGGAGGAGACGGAAGCGTGAATTCCACGGCCGCCGAACTGGTGCGACTACTGACGGTGAGGGGTGAGACCCTGGCTGTCGCCGAGTCGCTGACCGGCGGCCTGGTGGCGGCGGAGGTCACCACCGTCCCGGGGGCGTCCAAGGTGTTCCGGGGCTCGGTCACCGCCTACGCCACCGAGCTGAAGCATGAGCTGCTCGGTGTCGACGCCACCCTCCTGGCCCAGCGCGGAGCCGTGGATCCGCAGGTCGCGGCTCAGATGGCGGCCGGAGTGCGGAAGGCGCTGGGTGCCGACTGGGGCCTTTCGACCACCGGAGTCGCCGGCCCGGAACCGCAGGACGGCCAGCCGGTCGGGACGGTTTTCGTGGCCGTCGACGGGCCGTTCGGCCCTGGCGCCGGTTCTGCCGCTGGCGGAAAAGTGGAGGCCCTGCGGTTGAACGGCGACCGCGCGGAAATTCGTAGAGAGAGTGTACGGAGCGTACTCGCACTGCTTCTGAGGGAGCTTGCGAGCGAACAGACCGGGAATGAGCGGACACAGGATACGGAACAGAACGGGGGGTTTTGATGTTTGCAGCCCTGAGTGAACACGACATCGCTCCCCGCACGGCCGCGGCGCAAGGCGGTACGGTGGGGCGTGAAGGATGCGGCTACGCGGTCCGAGGAGGGAGCCACCGATGATTCTGCTCCGTCGCCTGCTTGGTGACGTGCTGCGTCGGCAGCGCCAGCGCCAGGGCCGTACTCTGCGCGAAGTCTCCTCGTCCGCCCGAGTCTCACTCGGCTATCTCTCCGAGGTGGAGCGGGGGCAGAAGGAGGCTTCCTCCGAGCTGCTCTCCGCCATCTGCGACGCGCTGGACGTACGGATGTCCGAGCTCATGCGGGAAGTGAGCGACGAGCTCGCCCTCGCCGAGCTGGCCCAGTCCGCTCGGGCCACCGAGCCCGTGCCCACGCCGGTGCGTCCGATGCTGGGTACCGTCTCGGTGACCGGTGTGCCACCGGAACGGGTGACCATCAAGGCGCCCGCCGAGGCAGTGGACGTGGTCGCCGCGTGACGCCTGCGCGGGCCTAGACCGACAGAAGTGTACGAGGCCCCGGCCGGGGCTTCTCCAGGGACATCTGGGGGTGGTGCGGCCGGGGTTTTCGTGCGTCCGGCGGGCACATGCGTCCATTTGCCGGTGTCCGGTGGTGCGGTCATGGTGGGAGAGGCATGACAGGGGGCCGACCGACCACCGGAGAGAGCGCATGTACGTCGTGAAGAGCCCGCCGTCCGACGCGGACCCGAAGACCGTGGCCGATGCGCTGCAGGGCGCCCTCGTCGATCTGGTGGACCTGGCGCCGGTCGCCGAGCGGGCCTCGGCTCCGGGCGTCCCACCGGACGGGCGGGCGGTCACGGTGGGCTCCGGCAGCGGCATCGGGACGGCACCCGCGGGCTGGGTCAAGGACTCGGACGCGGTGGGAACCCTGGCGGAGGCGCTGGGCGCCGTGATCACCCGGATGCGATCTCGAGAAGCATCACCGGATGTTCCAGGCGGAGGACGCGTAGCAGTGGCCGGTGCCGTCCGACGGCTGTTGCATCGGTGAGCCCTTGGTGCGCCTCCCCGGTGGGCCGGGCGGCGTTCTAGCGTCCGGCTGGAGGTGGCGACCATGGTGGGGCGGATAGTGCACTGGGGGGTTGCCCTGGGGTTCGCGGCGGTGTGGTGGTGGGCCGTGCTGAGGATCGCGTTCGGCGACGGCGCCGGGGCATTGGAAGGGGCCGTGGCGGCCGGGGGATGGGGACTGAGCCTGCTGCCGGTGAACTGTGTGCCGAGGGCCCGGGCGGCGGGGGCCCTGGGTCCCGGGAGGTGGCGGACCGCCTGGCGGGCGCCGGGGGTCACCAGGGCATCGCCACCCCTCCGTTCGGGCGCAGGATCTGACCCGTCGTGAACGAGGAGGCGTCGGACGCCAGATAGAGCACGGCATGTGCGACGTCCTCCGCCTCGCCGACCCGGCCCAGGGGTGACATCCGGGCCATCCACGTCTCCGTCTGTCGCTGTTCCTCGCTGTCGTGCCGGTCGGTCATGGGTGTGCGGGTCCAGCCCGGAGCGACCGCGTTGACGCGGATACCGTGCTTGCCGACCTCGTTGGCGAGCGTCTTGGTCAGCTGGACCACGGCCGCCTTGGCCGCGCCGTAGCAGAGCAGTCCGGGGCCGCCGGTGTCGATCGCGCCGGACGCCATGGTGACGATGCTGCCGCCGCTCCGCCGGGCGAGCATCAGCCGCGCCGCCTCCTGGCAGGAGTGCAGTACCCCCTTGAAGTTGACGTCCAGTACCCGGTCGAGGTCCTCGTCCCGGGTCTCGAGGACCGGGCTGCGGTGCATGATCCCGGCGATCGCAGCCATGACGTCCAGCCGCTCGCAGGACTGCACGGCCTGCGCGAGCTGCGCCCGGTCGGTGACATCGAGAGGGTGGGTGCGGGCGGTGCCGCCATGGTCCTTGATGAGCGTCGCGGTCTCGTGCAGTCCTTCCGCGTCCCGGTCGGCACAGTGCACGGTCGCGCCCGCCTCGGCGAGCAGTACGGCGGAGGCCCGGCCGATGCCGCCGGCGGCGCCGGTGACGAATGCGGTGCGTCCGGTGAGGTCGTACGCCTTGAGGGGCATGAAGGGACGGTACGAGCGGATCTGACGGGTCGTCAATTGGTCGTACGCGTTCTCCGGGACGGCGGCGGGCCCGGGGCCGGGCCGGTCTGGCAGGCGGGGCACCAGTAGGCGGGGCGCTCGCGGGAGCCGTCGCCCTGGTCGGCGACGCGGATCGGGGTGTGGCAGCGCAGACAGGGGCGGGGTGCGCGGCCGTAGACGAACAGGTCCTGGTTGCGCAGGCCCGTGGTCCGGCGGACCGGGCGGTCACGGTTGGCCTCCAGGAGCCGCTTGGCGAGCCCGGGGAGCTGCGCGGCACGGTCGGCGGGGAGCGCGCCGACCGGGAGCCAGGGGGTCGCGCCGATCAGGAAGCAGAGCTCGCTCTTGTAGATGTTGCCGATCCCGGCGAGGTTGCGCTGGTCGAGCAAGGCCTCGCCCAGCGGGCGGGCGGGATCGGCGAGGAGGTTGGCGAGGGCGCGGTCGGGGTTCCAGTCGGGGCCCAGCAGATCGGGGCCGAGGTGGCCCACGGCGCGTTCCTCCTCGCCGGTGCGCAGGAACTCCAGGACCTGGAGGCGGTAGCCGACGGCCGTGCGGTCGGCGGTGCCGAGGATCGCCCGGATCTGGTGGGCCGGGCCGCCCCGCCAGCGCTCGTCGCTGCCGTAGACCTTCCACGCGCCCTCCATCCGCAGATGAGTGTGCAGCGTCAGACCGCCCTCGAAGCGGGTGAGCAGGTGCTTGCCGCGCGGAGTGGTGCCGAGGACCGTACGCCCGGTCAGGTCGACGGTGGCGTACCTGGGCACCCGGAAGTCGCTACGGGTCAGCGCCTTGCCGGCGAGCGCGTCGTGCAGGCGCCGGGCGGCCTGCCAGACCGTGTCACCTTCGGGCATGGGTCAAGGGTGGCACGGGAGAGGCGAGGCGGGGTGGGCCCGTGGGGCGCGCGGGCCGCGAGGTTCTCATGGCGGTTCACGCTCTCAGACGCAGGCCGCGCGGGGTCGCGATGAAACCTGCTCCCTCCAGGAGGGCGCCCAGGGGCGAGGTCAGGGCCGAGACGCCGTTGACGCGCTCCACCGTCACCGTGCCGAGGGTGCCCGCGCGGGCGGCGGCCGCGAGGGCCTCGGCGGCCGTACGGAGGCGGGGGTCGTCGGTGGCGGCCGTGTCCGGGGCGGAGGGCCAGGCCAGCAGGGTCTTGCCGCCGCGCTCCATGTAGAGGGTCAGCTCGCCGTCCACCAGGACGACCAGCGAACCCGCCTTGCGGCCCGGCTTGTGACCGGCGCCCGTCGGCGGCTCGGGCCAGGGGAGCGCGGCGCCATAGGCGTTGGCGGGGTCGGCGGCGGCGAGGACGACGGCTCTGGGGTCGGGGGCGGCAGGGGTACGGGTGTGGTGGTTGCCGTAGGCGTAGGGGTTCGCGCGGCTGCCGCCCCGGGGGCCGCCGTAGCCGGGGGCGCTGAACGGGTCGGCGGGGGCGAGGTCCTTGGGGGAGACGTAGTCGCCGGGCGCGGTGCGGGGTTCCGGGGGCCAGGCGAAGTCGCCGTCGGGGTCGGGGAAGTCGGCCGTGCCGAAGGGGCCGAGGGGCGAAGGGCCGTCGAAGGAGGCCGGGTTCGCGCCGTCACCTGGGCTTGCGAACACGGGAGTGCCGGTGGATCCGAAGCCGCTGCCCGGCAGGCCCTCGCCGCGGTCGCGGGCGTTGGACACCGCGCGCAGCCGGTCGACCGCGCCGTCCATCGCGAACTGGGCCGCGCCGAGCCCCTCGACGACATAACCACGGCGCGCCTGGCCGCTCTCCTCGAACGCCGACAGGATGCGGTACACCGCCGAGAAGCCGCCCTCGATGCCCTCCGCCGCGACCGCACCCCGGGTGACCACACCATGCCGGTCGAGAAGGGTACGGGCCACGGCGTGGGCACGGACGGTCGTGTCCGGCTCCCGCTGCGGGAGCAGTGACCAGCGGCCGGCCACCGTCGGCGGGCCGGTACGCGAGGCGGTGCGGGCGGCGGCCGTCAGAGAGCCGTAGCGGCCGCGTGGGACGGCGCGCTTGGCACGGTGGGCCGTGGACCCCGCCGTACGGCCCGAGCCCAGCAGGGCGCGCATCGGGGCCAGCGTGTCGTTGGTGAGCCGGCCGGACCAGGCCAGGTCCCAGACGGCGTCGGCCAGTTGGGGGTCGGTGGCGTCGGGGTGGGTGGTGGCGCGGACCTGGTCGGCGATCTGACGGAAGAACAGGCCGTAGCCGCCGGAGAGCGCGTCCAGGACCGACTGGTGGAGGGCGGTCGGCTCCAGGGGGTGCGGGGGCGGGAGGAGCACGGGGGCCGCGTCCGCCAGATACAGGGAGACCCAGCCGTCCTTACCGGGCAGGGCACCCGCGCCGGCCCACACGATCTCTCCGGCGGCGGTGAGCTCGTCGAGCATCGAGGGCGTGTAGTTCGCCACGCGGGACGGCAGGACCAGCTTCTCCAGGGCCGACGCCGGTACCGACGCGCCCTGCAACTGCTCGACGGCGCGCACCAGTCCGTCGACTCCGCGCAGCCCGTGGCCCTTGCCGATGTGCTGCCACTGCGGCAGGAACTGGGCGAGCGCGGCCGGGGCCACCGGCTCCAGCTCGTGCCGCAGCGCGGCCAGGGAGCGGCGGCGCAGCCTGCGCAGCACGGCCGCGTCGCACCACTCCTGGCCGATGCCCGCCGGATGGAACTCGCCCTGCACCGCCCGCCCTCCCGCGGCGAGCCGTTGCAGCGCGCCCTCGGTGACCGCCACCCCGAGCCCGAAACGGGCGGCCGCGGTGGTCGACGTGAACGGGCCGTGGGTGCGCGCGTACCGGGCGAGGAGATCGCCCAGCGGGTCCTTCACGGGCTCGGTGAAGGCCTCGGGGACACCGACCGGCAGAGCCGTGCCCAGGGCGTCGCGCAGCCGGCCCGCGTCCTCGATCGCGGCCCAGTGGTCGAAACCGGCGATCCGCACCCTGATGGCCCGGCGGGCGCCGGCGAGTTCCTTCGCCCACGGCGGCTCGGCGCCCCGCTCGGCCAACTCGGCGTCCGTGAGCGGCCCCAGCAGCCGCAGCACATCCGCCACGCCTTCGGGATCCTTGATCCGCCGGTCCTCGCTGAGCCACTGAAGCTCGCGCTCCAGCTCGGTCAGCACCTCCGCGTCGAGCAGTTCGCGCAGCTCCGCCTGGCCCAGCAGCTCGGCCAGCAGCCGGGAGTCCAGCGAGAGCGCGGCCGCGCGGCGCTCGGCGAGAGGGGAGTCCCCTTCGTACAGGAACTGGGCGACATACCCGAAGAGGAGGGAGCGGGCGAAGGGGGACGGCTCGGGGGTGGTGACCTCGACCAGGCGCACCTTGCGGGACTCCAGGTCGCCCATCAGCTCGACGAGCCCGGGTACGTCGAAGACGTCCTGGAGGCACTCGCGGACGGCCTCCAGGACGATCGGGAAGGACCCGAACTCACTCGCCACCTGCAGCAGTTGGGCGGCGCGCTGGCGCTGCTGCCACAGCGGGGTGCGCTTGCCGGGGTTGCGGCGGGGCAGCAGCAGCGCGCGGGCGGCGCACTCGCGGAACCGGGCGGCGAACAGGGCGGAGCCGCCGACCTGGTCGGTGACGATCTGATCGACCTCGCCCTTGTCGAAGGCGACGTCCGCCGCGCCCACGGGGGCCTGGTCGGCGTCGACCGCCGTGTTCAAGGGCGTGCCGGCCTTCATGGGCGCCTGGTCGAGCAGGTCGAGGCCCATCAGGTCGGCGTCGGGCAGCCGCAGCACGATGCCGTCGTCGGCGTGCATGACCTGTGCGTCCATGCCGTACCGCTCGGACAGGCGGGCGCCGAGGGCCAGCGCCCAGGGGGCGTGGACCTGCGCGCCGAAGGGGGAGTGGACGACGACCCGCCAGTCACCCAGTTCGTCCCGGAAGCGTTCGACCACGATCGTCCGGTCGTCGGGGACATGGCCGCAGGCCTCACGTTGTTCGTCGAGGTACGACAGCACGTTGTCCGCCGCCCACGCGTCCAGCCCTGCCGCGAGGAGGCGCAGGCGGGCGTCGTCCTTGGGGAGCGAGCCGACCTCGCGCAGGAACGCGCCCACCGCGCGGCCCAGTTCGAGCGGGCGGCCCAGCTGGTCGCCCTTCCAGAAGGGCAGTCGGCCGGGGACGCCGGGCGCGGGGGAGACCAGCACGCGGTCGCGGGTGATGTCCTCGATGCGCCAGGAGCTGGTGCCCAGGGTGAAGACATCGCCCACCCGGGACTCGTAGACCATCTCCTCGTCCAGCTCGCCGACCCGGCCGCCGCCCTTCTTGGGGTCGGCGCCGGCGAGGAAGACGCCGAAGAGGCCGCGGTCGGGGATGGTGCCGCCGGAGGTGACGGCGAGGCGCTGGGCGCCCGGGCGGCCGGTGACCGTCCCCGCGACCCGGTCCCAGACCACGCGCGGGCGCAGCTCCGCGAACGCGTCCGACGGATAGCGGCCCGCGAGCATGTCGAGGACCGCGGTGAACGCCGACTCCGGGAGGGAGGCGAAGGGCGCCGCGCGGCGGACCATGGCGAGCAGGTCGTCGACCTGCCAGGTGTCCAGGGAGGTCATCGCGACCAGCTGCTGGGCGAGCACGTCCAGCGGGTTGGCCGGGACCCTCAGGGACTCGATGGAGCCGGTGCGCATCCGCTCGGTGACCACGGCCGCCTGCACCAGGTCGCCCCGGTACTTGGGGAAGACCACGCCGGTGGAGACCGCGCCGACCTGGTGTCCCGCGCGGCCGACGCGCTGCAGTCCGGAGGCCACCGACGGCGGGGACTCGACCTGGACGACCAGGTCCACCGCGCCCATGTCGATGCCCAGTTCGAGGCTGGAGGTGGCCACCACGGCAGGCAGTCGGCCGGCCTTCAGGTCCTCCTCGACCAGCGCGCGCTGTTCCTTGGAGACCGAGCCGTGGTGCGCGCGGGCGATGACCGGCGGGGCGCCCTGGGCCGCGCCCGAGCCGCCCATCAGCTCGGCCGGGGAGTGATGCTCTTCGAGCGGCTCGCCGGTCACGCGCTCGTAGGCGATCTCGTTGAGCCGGTTGCACAGCCGCTCCGCCAGCCGGCGCGAGTTGGCGAACACGATCGTCGAACGGTGGGCCTGGACCAGGTCGGCGATCCGCTCCTCCACATGCGGCCAGATCGACGGCTTCTCCGCGCCTTCGCTGCCGTCGGTGGCCGGGGAGCCGCCCAGCTCCCCCATGTCCTCCACCGGCACGACGACGGAGAGGTCGAACTCCTTGCCGGACTTCGGCTGGACGATCTCCACCTTGCGGCGCGGCGAGAGATAGCGGGCCACCTCGTCGACCGGGCGGACGGTCGCCGACAGGCCGATACGGCGGGCGGGCCTGGGCAGCAGCTCGTCCAGCCGCTCCAGGGAGAGCGCGAGGTGTGCGCCGCGCTTGGTGCCGGCGACCGCGTGCACCTCGTCCAGGATCACCGTCTCGATGCCGGTCAGCGCGTCGCGCGTGGCCGACGTCAGCATCAGGAACAGGGACTCCGGGGTGGTGATCAGGATGTCCGGCGGGCGGGTGGACAGAGCGCGGCGCTCGGCGGCCGGGGTGTCGCCCGAGCGGATGCCGACCTTCACCTCCGGCTCGGGCAGGCCGAGACGTACGGACTCCTGGCGGATGCCGGTCAGCGGACTGCGCAGGTTCCGCTCGACATCGACCGCGAGTGCCTTCAGCGGCGACACGTACAGCACCCGGCAGCGCTTCCTCGGGTCGGCCGGGGGCGGGGTCGAGGCGAGCTGGTCCAGCGCGGCGAGGAAGGCGGCCAGTGTCTTGCCGGAGCCGGTCGGGGCGACCACCAGCACGTCCGAGCCCTCACCGATGGCCTGCCACGCGCCCGCCTGGGCCGCGGTGGGCGCGGAAAACGCCCCCGTGAACCAGCCGCGGGTCGCGGGGGAGAAGCCGTCGAGGGCTCGGTGAGCGGATTTCGCCATGGGTCAATCCTGCACCCGGCCACTGACAATCGAGCTGACCTGCGGAAACGAGGGCGGCAGGGGAGCGAGGGGCACGATTCGGCGACGAGCGGGCAAGGGCGCCGCGGCGAGGTCGGCCACCGCCGTACCGCCGCACCACAGTGTCGTGGTCGAGCGTGGTCGCGGCGGAGGGATTTTCGAGCGGCGATCCGCAACGGAGTGCCGCTGCGGCGGGTTCGGCACCGCCGGTCTCCACCGTCGTGGCTGATCGCCGTAGCGGCGGGAACGAAAGGCAGGTGTCGGCGCGTAACGACGGGATGGGAGGGGATAGGACGGGCCGGGGCACGGGGGCACGGGGGCACGGGGGCACGGGGGCACGGGGGCACGGGGGCACGGGGGCACGGGGCACGGGGGCACGGGGGCACGGGGCACGGGAGCAGGAGGCAGGGGGAGGGGCGGGTTCGGCTGACAATGGGCTTATGGCGGGAGCGGGCGAGCGGGCGCGGCACTGGCGGTACGAGGGGTTGCCGGATGTCGATCTGCTGCGGGCTCGGTACATCCGCAAGACGTTCGTCCGGCACACCCACGAGAACTTCGTGATCGCCGCCATCGCCGACGGCGTCGAGGTCTTCCACCACCGGGGCTCCGACGTGTCCGCGGGAGCGGGGGCGCTCGCGCTGGTCAACCCGGACACCCCGCACACCGGGCGAGCCGGGGTGCCCGAGGGCTGGCGGTACGGGGCGGTCTACCCGTCGCCCGCGCTGGTGGCCGGGATCGCCACCGAGACCACCGCGATCCGGGGCACCCCCGGCTTCGTCAGCCCCGTACTCGACGATCCCCGCTCCGTCGCCCTCGTGCACCGGGTGCTGCGCGCCGCCGACGAGGGCAACGCGCTCGCCGCCGACACCCTGCTGCGGGTCGCGGTCACCCGGCTGCTGCGCCTGAACGGCGGTCCGCTGCCGCAGCGGCAGGTCCGTACCGCCGGCGCCGGGTTCGCCGCACGCGCGCGTGCCGTGCTGGAGGAGCGGATGGCCGAGCCGCCGACCCTGGAACGGCTCGCCACCGACCTCGGCACCAGCCCCTTCGCGCTGTTGCGGGCGTTCCGCGACGCATACGGCATGCCGCCGCACGCCTGGCTGACCGACGCCCGGGTGCGTCGGGCGCGGCTGCTGCTGGACGCGGGCACGACCCCCGCGGAGGCGGCTGTCACGGTCGGCTTCACCGACCAGCCGCACCTCAACCGCCACTTCGCCCGGATCGTCGGCGTCCCGCCGGGCGCCTACCAGCGCGAGCGCAGCCCTGGAGCGCACCGGCGCGAGCGCAAGAACGTACAAGACGCGCGGGACGGGCGTCCGTAGCGTCCTGGGTGTGGCACAACAGTCAGCACTCGCAGACATACGCGGCGAAGGCGAGCCGAAGCCGGACTCCGCCGTCGTTCGGGACGCCCTCGGGGTCGGGGTCGCCGTAGGACTGTCCGGGTTCGCCTTCGGGGTGACCTCGGCCGGCAGCGGGCTCGGCCTGCTGCAGACCTGCGCGCTCAGCCTCCTGGTGTTCACCGGCGCCTCCCAGTTCGCCCTGGTGGGCGCGCTCGCGGCGGGCGGCAACCCGCTCACCGCGGCGGCCGGCGCCTTCTTCCTGGGCGTGCGCAACGCGTTCTACGGGCTGCGGCTCTCACAGGTACTGGCGCTCCCGCGCGCGGTGCGGCCGCTGGCCGCCCAGTGGGTGATCGACGAGACGACGGCGGTGACACTGGCCCAGCCGACGCGGCGCGCCGCCCGGATCGGTTTCACCGTCACCGGGCTCAGCCTGTACGTGCTGTGGAACCTCACCACCCTGCTCGGCGCGCTCGGCGCCAAGGCCGTCGGGGACACCGACGCCTGGGGCCTGGACGCGGCCGGACCGGCCGTCTTCCTGGCGCTGCTCGCCCCCATGCTCGAGGGCACGACGGAGCGGGCGGTCGCCGCTCTCGCGGTGCTGCTGGGGCTCGGTCTGCTGCCCGTGCTGCCCGCCGGGGTGCCGGTCCTGGTGGCCGCGCTGGCCGCACCGGCCGCCCTGTTCGTCTCCGGCCGCAGGTCCGGCCGTACCCGTGACAACGCACCTGAGGAAGCCCGATGAACACCTGGATCGCCGTCGGCGCGACCGCCCTCAGCTGTTACGCCGTCAAGCTCGCCGGACTGCTGGTGCCCGTGGGCGTCCTGGAGCGGCCCCTGGTGCGGCGGCTGGCCGCCCTGCTGCCGGTGGCCCTCCTCGCCGCCCTGACGGCCCAGCAGACGTTCGCCGACGGGCACGCGCTCATGCTGGACGCCCGGGCCGCGGGGCTCGGAGCGGCCGCCGTGGCACTGGTGCTGCGCGCGCCCTTCCTGGTCGTCGTCGGCGTGGCCGTGCTGGTCACGGCGGGGCTGCGGGCCCTCACCGGCTGAGACTCCCGTCACCCCACGAAGCGGCCGTACGCCCTGAGTGTGCGCAGGGCCTCGATCGTCACCATGGGGCGGGCCTCCAGGGCGACGGCCGGCGCCCACTGCCGCCATCGGATCGGCCAGCCGCCGTCGTCCGCCTGCTCGGCGGCGAGGAAGTCCAGCGAGCGCTCCATCTCCTCGTCGGTGAACCACGCGCGCGCGAGGGAGTGCGGGCTCTTCGCGAAGTCGTGCGGGAAGTGGTGCTCGGCCGGGGCGTAGCCGGGCGCGACCGGGTACGCGTCGAGGTGTTCCGGGTCCAGCGCGGCCAGCCGGTGCTCGCGCACCAGGCGGCCCAGCCGGTCCGCGGCCGCCTCCGCGCGCGGCCGGTCGGGAGTGGCATCCAGGAAGGCGACGGCGGCCTCGATCTCGTAGGGGTGCGACTTCTCCAGGGACTCCACGGCCTCCCAGCAGAAGTCGGTCGCCCGGAACAGCCAGGCGTGCCACACCTCGTTGCGGTGCAGCAGGCCCACCACCGGACCGGTGGCGAGCAGCTCACTGGGCGGGTCGTCGACGACCGGGACGAACGGCGCCGCCGGGTAGCCGCGCTGGCTCGGGTGGACCGCAGGCAGTGCCCCGTCCGCCGTCGAGACGGACGTCAGATAGCGGCACACCCGCTCCACCCGCTGCCCGCCGCACCGCTCGATGGCGTCTAGGACGCGCAGCGCGTGCCCGGTGTGCAGCGGCTGGCTGACGGGACCGCGCAGATCGGGCTCCAGCGCGTGACCGTACCCGCCGTCCTCGTTGCGGTAGGCGTCCAGCGCGGTCTCCACCGGATCGGGGGCGCCGTTCAGGAAGTGGTACGAGAAGAGGCGCTGCTCCAGCACACGCGCGGTGAGCCAGATGAACTGCTCGGCGTGGAACAGCGGGGAGTGCGCCGGGGGCGCAGGGGGGAGTGGGGAAGCTCCGGTTTCGGCCATGCGAAAGACCGTAGGGCGGAAAGCGGTCTCGGCAAGCGGTCCCGGGCAGGGCCCACCCTCAGGGGCGGGATACCGGTGTCACGCGGTTGACGCTGGTATCCGAGGAACGAAAGTGGGTGATATTGCAGATTATGGGTCGTTTGTATCCCTTCCGTTCTGCCGCAGCGGAGAGCGGGCGGCGGCGTTCGGTGGCCGTGGCGCGCGTACTCTCCCCACGCGGTGCGCTTGCCCTGCGCACGGTGGACGGGGCGTTCAGCCACGCCGTGCAGGCTGCGATCGCCACCGCACTGCCCGTCCTGGTGTTGCTGGCGGCCGGACGGGCGGAGTACGCCGTCTACACGATCCTGGGCTCTTTCAGCACTACGTTCGGGCAGAACCTGCCCTACCCGCGGCGCGCTCGGGTCCTCGCGGTGGTGGGGCTGGCCATGACGGCGTGTGTGGGCTGTGGCGCGGTTCTGGCTGCGTGGGCTCGGCCGTGGGAGGGGGCGGCCGGTGCCGCCGTGGTGGTCGCGGCGATGGCCGTGGTGGCGGGTCTGGCGAAGTTCGCCTGCGACGCCACGCGCCTGGGCGGGCTCGGCGCGGTGCTGCTGCTGTTCTCGTTCGCCGTCGCGGCCAACGCCCATCCCTCCTCCTACGCCGACGTCCTCCCGCGGACCGCGCTCGCCGCAACGGGGGCGGCCGTGGTCTGGGCGGTGGCCATGGCGGGCCGGTTCGTGCACCCCGACCGGCCGCAGCGCCTCGCCGTGGCCGCGGCACTGCGCGCGGTCGCGGAACTGCTGGAGGCGACCGGCGCGGAGGAGGAGGGCAGGCCCGTACGGAACCGGGCCACCGCCGCGGTCCTGCAGGCGTACGAGTCCCTCGGCCTCATGCCCTCCGCGGCCACCGGGCGAGGTGTCCGCGGCAGCGTCTGTGTGCGCTTGACCGACCTCTCGTGGTCGCTCCTGACCGACACCGCTCGCCGGCCGCCGGACGGCCCCGCCGAGGTGGCGCGGAATCTGCGTCGGCAGGTCGCGCTTCTCGTGGATCTGCGCCGCCCGGTTCCCGCCCTGCTGCCCGAGCTGTTGTTCCCGTTCGGGGCCGTACCGACCGGCACCCCGCCGAGTTCGGCGAAGGCGGGGTCCGAGAGGGCCGACCTCGCCGCCCGTCGTGCCGCCGTGCTGCTGAGGGGGCGGCGGCACGGTCATGCCGCCGTCCTGCTGGTACCCGCGCTGCGGATGACCCTGGGCACCGGCCTGGCGGGTGCTCTGGCGCTCGTTCTGGGGCTCGGGCACGGCTATTGGGCGGCGATCTCCGCGGCGGCGGTACTCCACGCGGTCAACGTCCGTACGGCGGCGCAACGGGCCGTCCAGCGCACTGTGGGGACGGCCGCCGGGCTGGCGCTCGCGCTCGGCGTACTGGCCACGGCCCCCAGCCCCACGGCCTTGGTCCTCGTGATCGTGCTTCTGGAGTTCCTCCTGGAGTACTTCGTGGCCCGCAACTACGGTCTCGGCGTCGTGTTCCTCACCCCGCTGGCGCTGCTGCTGGCCGAACTGGCCGCCCCGGAACCAGCGCGGTCGCTGGTCCTGGAGCGAGCGGTGGGCAGCGTGCTGGGGATCGCCGTGGGGCTGTGCTGCGCACTGCTGGTGGTCCACGACCGCGCCGCGGTCCGGGCGGAGAGAGCCATGGCGGTCTGCGTGCGGGCCGCCGAGCGTGCGGAGCGTGCGCTGGCGAAGGGGCGGGAGGCGTCGCTGCCGGTCGCCCGGACGCGATTGGCCGCGGCGGTGGTGGAGCTGCGCGAGGCCGACGACGCCGCAGCCGGCGAGTTGTGGTCGGCGGAGATCGACCCCACCGAGCTCACCGCCGTGGAGCAGCGCGCTTATCACCTGCTCGACAGGCTTTCCCGACGGGAATGACGTCCGGAGCCGCGGCTCAGGCCGCTGCCTCGATCACGACGTTGATGTGCTTCATGAGCGGCTGGTCGCTCTGGGTGCTGTAGTCGCCGATCGCGATCAGTACGTTCATCTCCGGCATGTAGCCGGCCGCGCAACCGCGCGGGATCTCGTACGGGATCGCGACGAAGTCCTTCAGGGAGCGGATGCTGCCGTCCCGGGCGGTCGCGGTGATGTCCACCCGGCCGAACTCGGCGATCCCGCGTTCGCGCATGTCGTCCGCGTTCATGAACACGAGGGTGCGCAGGTTCTTGATGCCGCGGTAGCGGTCGTTGTCGGAGTAGATGGTGGTGTTCCACTGGTCGTGGGAGCGCATGGTGCCCAGCACCAAGGTGCCCGCGGTGGGGACGACGTCGGGCAGTGGGGCCGTCGAGATCTCGGCTTTTCCGGACGGCGTGAGGAAGACCAGTTCGCGGGCGGGCTGCTTGATGCGGAAGCCGAGGGGAAGGCGTACGCGACGGTTGAAGTCCTCGAAACCGTCGAGGACCTGGGCCATGGTGTCGCGGATGCGGTCGTAGTCCTCGATGTACCACTCCCAAGGTGTGGAGCTGTCGGGCAGAGCGGCGCGGGCCAGGCCCGCGATGACGGCCGGTTCGGACAGCAGATGCCGCGAGGCGGGGCGCTTCATGCCGTTGGACAGGTGAACCATGCTCATCGAGTCCTCGACGGACGTGCTCTGGAGGCCGTTGCGCTGATGGTCCTTCTCGGTCCGGCCGAGGCACGGCAGGATGAGGGCCTGGCGCCCGTGGACGAGATGGCTGCGGTTCAGCTTGGTGCTCACCTGGACGGTGAGTTCGCACTTGCGCAACGCCGCATAGGTGTACGGGGTGTCGGGTGCGGCGAGGGCGAAGTTGCCGCCCATGCCGACGAACACCTTCACGTCGCCGCGGTGCATGGCCTGGATGGTGTTCACGGTGTCCAGGCCGTGTGCACGGGGCGGGTCGATCTTGCAGACCTCGGCGAGACGGTCCAGGAACTCCTCGGTGGGCCGGTGATCGATGCCGCAGGTGCGGTTTCCCTGGACGTTGCTGTGCCCGCGCACCGGGGAGGGCCCCGCTCCTTCGCGCCCCAGGTTGCCGCGCAGCAGAAGCAGGTTGATGATCTCGCGGACGATGTCGACGCCGTGTTCGTGCTGGCTGACGCCCAGGCACCAGCTGAAGATGCTGCGGTCGGCATCGCAGTACACGCGCGCGGCCTTGACGATGTCGGCCCGGCTCAGACCGGACTGGAGCTCGAGTTCCTCCCAGGAGGTGTTCTCGCACAGCGTCCGGTACTCGTCGAAGCCCGTGGTGTGGCGGTCGATGAACTCCTTGTCCAGCGCCTTGGGGTCGGTTCTGGACTGCTCCAGGACCGCCTTGGCCATACCGCGGACGAGTGCCATGTCGCCGCCGATGCGCGGCTGCAGGTTCAGGGTGCTGGTCCGGGTCGTCTTGAAGACCGCCATGTCCAGGAAGTCGTGCGGGACGATGGTGCGGGTGGCGGCCGCCTCGACCAGCGGATTGATGTGTACGACCTGGGCGCCGCGATGGTAGGCCTTGGCCAGGGCGGTGAGCATCCGCGGCGCGTTGGAGGCGGCGTTGACCCCCATGATGAACAGCGCGTCCGCGGTCTCCCAGTCCTTGAGGTCGGCGGTGCCCTTGCCGGTGCCCAGCGCCGCCTGCAGAGCACGGCCACTGGCCTCGTGGCACATGTTGGAGCAGTCGGGCAGGTTGTTCGTGCCCAGCTCGCGTGCCATCAACTGGTAGAGGAACGTGGCCTCGTTGCCGAGCCGCCCCGAGGTGTAGTAGGAGGCCTGACCCGGGTGGTCCAGTTCGCGCACGACGCGGCCGAACAGCTCGAACGCGTCCTTCCACTTGATCGGGACGTAGTGGTCCGTGTCGGGGTCGTACCTCATCGGCTCGGTCAGCCGGCCCTGGTCCTCCAGTGCGAAGTCGCTCCATTCGGACAGCTCGGACACCGAATGGGCGGCGAAGAACTCACGCCCGACACGCTTGGGTGTCATCTCCCAGGTGACGTGCTTGATCCCGTTCTCGCAGATGTCCAGTTTCAGACCCTTGAGGTCGTCCGGCCACGCACATCCAGGACAGTCGAACCCCGAGTTCTCGTGGTTCATCCGCATGATGGCCCGAGGCCCGTCCACCAGTGCGCGCTCACGCAGCAGGACCTGGGTCACGCTCTTGGCCGCGCCCCAGCCCGCGGCCGGATGACGGTACGGATGGAACTCCGGAGAGCCCTTCGCGGCCGGCCCGACCTCCGGCTCCGGTGATTCCTGCCCGTCGCGGTTGGCGCTCATGGTCCTCAACCCCATTCGACCTTCGGGAACCACTGAGTGAAAGGGTGCCTTCCGGCAGGCTAGGACGACTGAATACGGCACGCCATCCGACTCGGCCGGCCGGCCCGCGAGCTCGGCTTTCATGACCTGCGCCACACCTTCGCCGCCCACCCCGGCCCTACTCTGCGTACGTACACGCACCTCATGCCCGACGCGGGCGCGCCGGGTTGCGCCACCATGGATGCTTGGTTCAGCGGGGAGGCGGACTCCCTGGCAACCCCCTGACGGTCGTGCGGGGCGTGCGGGGCGGTAAACATGCAGGTCATGGCGGGTATGGAGCGGAATTCATGCGGTTGACAGTCTTCTGGCAGCGGATGGCGGAACACTTCGGTTCCGGGTACGCCGAAACCTTCGCGCGCGATCACGTGATGACGGAGCTCGGCGGGCTGACGGTGCACGAGGCGCTCGACTCCGGCTGGGAGGCCAAGGACGTGTGGCGCGTGGTCTGCACGGTCATGAACGTTCCGGGGGAGAAGCGCTGACCGTGCACGAAGATCGGATACGGGCCACGTGTTGTCAGTGGCGTGGGCGAGACTTGCACCGTGGCATCCACTGACGAGGACGGGCGGACCGCCCAGAACGCATCCCCGGTCGACACGGCGCCGCGTGCCGCATCCCCGGCCGCCGACGCCGCGGCACCGGGCGCCCGCATGCCGCGCTGGCTGCCGCGCGCCATGGTGCTGGCGCTCGCCCTCGTCGCCGCGTTCCAGCTGGGCAGCTGGGCGTTCCACCAGCTCACCGGCCTGCTGATCAACATTCTGATCGCGTTCTTCCTGGCGCTCGCCATCGAGCCCGCGGTGAGCTGGATGGCCCTGCGCGGTATGCGCCGCGGCTTCGCCACCTTCCTGGTCTTCCTCGGCCTGGCGATCGCGGTCGCCGGGTTCGTCACGCTGCTCGGCTCGATGCTGGCCGGGCAGATCATCAAGATGGTCGAGGGCTTCCCGGACTACCTGGACTCGGTCATCAACTGGGTCAACGAGACGTTCCGCACCCATGTGAGACGGGTCGACGTCCAGGAGGGCCTGCTGCACTCCGACTGGCTGCGCAAGTACGCGCAGAACAGCGCGGCCGGTGTCCTCGACGTGTCCGGGCAGGTGCTCGGCGGTCTGTTCCAGCTGCTGACGATCGCGCTGTTCGCCTTCTACTTCGCCGCCGACGGCCCCCGGCTGCGCCGCACCCTGTGCTCCGTGCTGCCGCCCGCCCGCCAGGCCGAGGTGCTGCGCGCCTGGGAGATCGCCGTCGACAAGACCGGCGGCTATCTCTACTCGCGCGGCGTGATGGCGCTGATCTCCGGCATCGCCCACTACATCCTGCTGGCGGCCCTGGGCGTGCCCTACGCGCCCGTGCTCGGCGTCTGGGTGGGACTGGTCTCGCAGTTCATCCCCACCATCGGCACCTATCTCGCGGGCGCGCTGCCGATGCTGATCGCGTTCACCGTCAACCCCCTGTACGCGGTGTGGGTGCTGGTGTTCGTCGTGATCTACCAGCAGTTCGAGAACTACATGCTGCAGCCCAAGCTGACCTCCAAGTCCGTCGACATCCACCCGGCGGTCGCCTTCGGCTCGGTCATCGCGGGCACCGCGCTCCTCGGCGCCGTCGGAGCGCTGATCGCCATCCCGGCGGTCGCCACGCTCCAGGCGTTCCTCGGCGCCTATGTGAAGCGGTACGACGTCACGGACGACCCCCGAGTGCACGGGCACCGCCGCCGCGGCACGAGCGGACCCGGGCTGCTCACACGTGTGCGACGGCTGATATGGCAGCAGCCTGCCGAGGAACCCGAGGAGGGCTCGGCCTGACGGCCGCGGCGATCGGTACCGGCCGCGGCGATCGGTGCCGGCCGCGGCTGCCGCTATCGGTAGGTGAGCACCGCCCACACCCCGGCCGCGCCGACCGCGGCCGCATAGCAGCACACCGCCGCGGCCACGACCCGCCATCTGACCTGTTCGCTCCAGGAGGTGCGGGAGAGCAGCCAGGCGAGCGCCGGCAGAACCAGCACCGCGTGCAGGCTGACCCCGTGCAGCGGCTTGAGCGGGGCCGTAGAGGCGTACGCCGCCTGCTGGTGCCCGGTCCGGACGAGCACCACGCCGCGCGCGATCATCGCGGCTCCCGAGGCCAGCGCCACCAGCAGGATCGCGAACCCGGAGCGCATCGCGAGCGCCATGCCCACGGGACCGGCCGGCCGCCGCCGGAAGGACGCCACCGCGAAGACGGCGAGCAGCACCACCAGGACCCCGCCGCCCACCGCGAGCGCCATGGACACCGCCGTGTCGAACGGCGTCTCCATGTCCAGATGCGAGGGCACTCCCCGCCACGCCTGCAGTGTGATCCCGCCGACCTCCACCACACAGTCGGCGGCGAACACGAGGAGCAGCACGGTCCGCAGCCGCTCCCCGATCCTCAGATACGACGTGACCCAGGTGACCGCGATCAGCGTCAGCCCGAAGGAGAGCCCGAACGTGACGGGCTTGCGCCAGGAGACCGGGCCGTACCAGGGGCCGCCGTCCACGGCGAACACCACCAGATGCGCCAGGCCGGACAGGACGAGGAGCGCACCGGTCGCGTGGCAGAGACGCTCGGCGGGACGGGCCCCGGTCAGGGCGGTCGGCGGTGTTCTCCGGATGGGCGTCTTCACGGGCGAGGGCATGCGCCCAGCCTCCCGGGAATTGCCCGCGCGGTCGTCGTCCGGCCGAAGACAGCCGCCGTACGCCCCGAGGAGTAGCGGAGATCAGGAGACCGTGGTGGCCGGCGGGGTCCACCGCCGGGTGCGGGGCACCGTGCCCGAGACGCCGTAGTCCTTCTTGAGGTGTTCGGGGATGGCGTAGTGCATGACGCGGCCACGGGTGAGGGAGGACAGTTCGAGGACGGTGGTGAGGTGGCCGAGGCGGTCCAGGGCCCAGGCGCCCAGCGGGGAGCGGTCCTCGATGGTCTCCAGGACGCCGAGGAGGTGCGGTACGGCCTTGACGACGGTGTCCCACGGGGTGCGCGGCACGTCCAGCCAGTCCGCGCAGGTGTCGCCGACCAGGTGGCGGATCAGGGCCGAGACGACCGGGTCGAAGAAGGTGCCGGGGACGACCTCCTCGTAGAGGTCGATGAGCTGCCGGGTCAGGACCGCGCCCTCCTCGGAGGGCCCCATGTACCGGACCATGTACAGGTCGAGGAAGGCGCGTGCCTCGTCGAGGGTCTTCGGGACGGCCTCCTGGTCGACGCCGAGCATGGCGCCCACCACCCGCCACGCGTAGTAGTACGCCTCCGCGCCCTCCGTGGACAGATGGATGCCCAGCCGGTGCAGGCTGTCGAGGACCAGCAGCGAGAAGAACATCTGCCCGCCGATCATGTCCTCCTGGCAGATCGGCGTGCCCAGCGCCTCGGTGTCCCAGCGGTTCTCGCGCTTGAGGTGGTGGCGGATGGAGGCGTGCAGCAGGCGCACCTTCTGGGCGGCCGGGACGAAGCGGCTGCCGGCCTCGAAGGCGTCGGGCCGCATCAGATAGACGGTGAACTGGCCGGTCTCCGCCATCCGCTTCGAGGGGTACTTCAGCCCGTGGGTGGCCGACAGCAGCTTCGCCACGCGCGGGACGACGTAACAGGCCGGCATGGAGGCGAAGGAGAGCGCGGTCGAGATGTGCACGTTGTTGTCGATGAAGAACAGCCGGGCCTTCTCCATCTCGCTCCAGTCCACCCAGGACGGCGGCACCCGGGTGGCCTCCAGGTACTCCCGGGCGACGTCGGGCAGCCCGTCCGGCAGGGGAGCGCCGGCGGTGGAGACGTAACGCATCAGTGTGTTGAACGTCCCCACCTCCCCGCGCTCGAAGAGTGCGGCGACGGTGGCGTCGGCGAGTTCGTCACCGGCGTGCCGCAGGGCGTCCATCGAGGCCTCGGTGTGGGTGGTCACGGCGGGGCTCCTTGTCATCGCGGGTGTGTCGCGGGTGTGTCGCGGGTGTCAGGACTGGCGGACCGTCGCCGAACGGGCCAGCGCGGTCAGGGCGCCGGCGGCGGGGGCCGGCACGTCCAGTTCGTGGAGGGCGTCGAGCGCTTCGGTGACCCGCGCGCCGATCATGTGCTCGATCCGGTCGGGTGCCCCCAGCCGGCACATCACCTCGCGGACCGCGTCCAGGCCGTCCGCGTCCAGGTCACGGCTGCCGAGCAGGGCGCCCAGCCGCTCCCGGTCGTCGTCCCGGGCGAGCCGCCAGGTCTCCGCCAGCAGGGCCGTGGGCCGCTGGCCGCGCACATCGTCGGCGTTGGCCTTGCCGGTGTGTTCGGGTGCCCCGAACAGGCCGAGCAGGTCGTCGCGCAGCTGGAACGCCTCGCCCAGCGGCAGCCCGTACGCGGAGTACCCCTCGCGCAGCCGCTCGCCGGCTCCGGCCAGGGCGCCGCCGATCAGCAGGGGCTGCTCGACGGTGTACTTGGCGGTCTTGTAACGGATCACCTTCAGCGAGGCCGCGGTGTCCGGACCGGCTCCGGTGCGCAGGATCTCCAGGCACTCGCCCGCGATCAGCTCCCGGGCCAGCATCGACCACAGGGGGCGGGCCCGGGCGAGGTAGGCGGCGGGCAGCCCGCAGGTCGCGAACAGCTGCCCGGCCAGCGACATCAGCAGATCGCCGACGAGCATCGCCAGCGACCGCGCGGTGTCGTCGGCGCGCGGACGGTCCCGTACGGCGGCACGCAGGGCGATGTGCGGGGTGGGGCGCCCGTGCCGCAGCGGGCTGTCGTCGATGAGGTCGTCATGGACGACGGCCGCGGCGTGCACCAGCTCCATGGAGGCCGCCGCCCGCACCAGCGCGTCGCTGTCCGGCTGGCCCACCGCACGCCAGCCCCAGTAGCAGAACGCCGCCCGCAGCCGTTTGCCGTCCGTGACCGCCGCTTCCAACTGCTCGGCCACCGGGCCCAGGAGCGGGTCGACCGCCGCGAACAGGTCGGCCTCCCGAGCGACGAACCGGCGCAGCACCTCGTCGACACGGCTCTTGAAGGCGCCCGGATCCCACCGGTCAGTCATCGCCGGCGGCCCGCCGGACGAGGGCGTGCCGGGCGAGGATCTCCAGCTGGGCCGGGGGGACGGTCGTGTACCGGTCCAGGACCAGGCGCCCCCGAGCGGTGAGTTCGTGCTCGGCATCCGACGCCAGCGCCCCGGCGTCCGAGCGGCGCAGCAATCCCCGTACCGTCCCCAACGCGGTGCCCAGCGTGCTCACCGCCAGATCGGCCAGCCCCGCCGCCAGCAGCACGGCCTGCTCGTCCAGGCCGCGTCGTCCCGTCTCACGTGTCATGCGCTCTCCCACCCACGGCACACAGGGGCGGCGCCGCTCACCGGCCCCCTCTTCGAGCATCGCGGCACGTGGGGCGCGGCCAGGCGGAAACTCACGATCGGGTGAACGCCGGGCCGGGTGGTGCGGATCGCCGTGCCGCGCTGCCGTGTCCGGCTGCCGCCCCCGGCGTGCCACGCGCTCCCGCCCGCGTGGCGCGCACGCCCGATTCCCGCACGTCGCGCATGCCGACCTCGCACGCCCTGCGTCCGAGCCCCGGCGCGTCGCCCTGCGTCCGAGTCCCCCGGTGCGTCGCCCGTCTCCGCCTCGCGCGCCCTGCGCCCCCGCCGCGTGCGCAGCGCGTGGTCCGCCCCGAGGGCTCCCGGTCCCGTGCGCGTTCCGCCCCGTGCCTGTTCCGTCCGCGCGCTCCCGTCGCCGCGCGCCGGGTGCTCCTTCCTCCGCACGCCCCGCCCCCGTCCCCGTGCGCTCCTGCTTCCGCCCGCCCCCGTCCCTGCCCGACACGCCGTCCGAAGCCCATCCGGAGTCCGTCCGTGGGTGGTGGGTGAGCGGTGGGTGAGCGCTCTGCGGGGAAGTGGCGGGAGTACCGCGTGGTGCGCTTGACATGAAAATCGAACATCCATTCTTATGGATGCTCCGGCACGGCCCGCGGTGGGGATTCCAGCGGCAGTTCGACACGGTTTCGGTGGAGAAGTCCCCGAGTTATCCACAGGCCGGACCGGCGTCGGGGCGCATTGTCAGTGGCAGGCGTTAGCGTCTTTGACGTGAAGCGATCGACTCAAGCAAACCGGGTGGAACCCATGGCAGGAACCGACCGCGAGAAGGCGCTCGACGCCGCGCTCGCACAGATTGAACGGCAATTCGGCAAGGGCGCGGTCATGCGCATGGGCGACCGGACGAAGGAGCCCATCGAGGTCATCTCGACCGGGTCGACCGCGCTCGACGTCGCCCTGGGCGTAGGCGGCCTGCCACGCGGCCGCGTCGTGGAGATCTACGGACCGGAGTCCTCCGGTAAGACGACCCTGACCCTGCACGCCGTGGCCAACGCGCAGAAGGCGGGCGGCCAGGTCGCGTTCGTGGACGCGGAGCACGCCCTCGACCCCGAGTACGCGCAGAAGCTCGGCGTCGACATCGACAACCTGATCCTCTCCCAGCCGGACAACGGCGAGCAGGCTCTGGAGATCGTGGACATGCTGGTCCGCTCCGGCGCCCTCGACCTCATCGTCATCGACTCCGTCGCCGCGCTCGTGCCGCGTGCGGAGATCGAGGGCGAGATGGGCGACAGCCACGTCGGTCTCCAGGCCCGCCTGATGAGCCAGGCGCTGCGGAAGATCACCAGCGCGCTCAACCAGTCCAAGACCACCGCGATCTTCATCAACCAGCTCCGCGAGAAGATCGGCGTGATGTTCGGCTCCCCGGAGACCACGACCGGTGGCCGCGCGCTGAAGTTCTACGCCTCGGTGCGACTCGACATCCGCCGCATCGAGACCCTGAAGGACGGCACCGAGGCGGTCGGCAACCGCACCCGGGTCAAGGTCGTCAAGAACAAGGTCGCACCGCCCTTCAAGCAGGCCGAGTTCGACATCCTCTACGGCCAGGGCATCAGCCGCGAGGGCGGCCTGATCGACATGGGCGTGGAGAACGGCTTCGTCCGCAAGGCCGGCGCCTGGTACACGTACGAGGGCGACCAGCTCGGCCAGGGCAAGGAGAACGCGCGCAACTTCCTCAAGGACAACCCCGACCTGGCCAACGAGATCGAGAAGAAGATCAAGGAGAAGCTGGGCGTCGGCGTCCGCCCGGAGCAGCCCGCCGCCGAGCCGGGCACGGACGCGGCGGTCACCACCGCGGCCACGGACGACGCGGCGAAGACGGTGCCCGCCCCGGCCGCCGCCAAGGCCACCAAGCCCAAGGCCGCCACCGCCAAGAGCTGACGCCGTGACACGACGAACCGACTGGGCCGACCACGAGTACACGTCCCCCGGTGCCCCATGGGGCAGGGGCGCCGGGGGCGACTCGGGCTCCGCCGGGGACGGCGACGAGGCCTACGGCAGGTACGGGCGGGACAGCGCGGACGGCGGCTCGTACGAGGACGGCACACACGACGGCCCGGACGGGCCCCGCGGGCACGGGTCACCCGGCCGTGGCCCGCGGAAGCCCGGGACCCGCCGTCGGCGCGGCTTCGGGGAGCCGTCCGGTGAGGACGGGGGCTCCTCCTCCTTGTCGAGGGCCGAGCAGGGGGAGCCTCCAGCGGACCCGGCTGAGCGGGCGCGGGCGATCTGTCTGCGCCTGCTCACCGGGACCCCGCGCACCCGGAAACAGCTCGCGGACGCCCTGCGCAAGCGGGAGATCCCGGACGATGTCGCCGAGGAGGTGCTGTCGAGGTTCGAGGAGGTCGGGCTGATCAACGACAGCGCGTTCGCGGACGCCTGGGTCGAGTCCCGGCACCACGGCCGGGGACTGGCCAGGCGCGCGCTCGCCCAGGAGCTGCGGACCAAGGGCGTCGACGCGACGCTCGTCGACGAGGCCGTCGCACAGCTCGACTCCGAGCAGGAGGAGGAGACGGCCCGCGAACTCGTCGCCCGCAGGCTCCGCTCCACCCGGGGGCTCGACCGGGACAAGCGGATCCGCCGCCTCGCCGGCATGCTCGCCCGCAAGGGGTACTCCGAGGGCATGGCCCTCAGGGTCGTCCGGCGGGCACTGGAGGAGGAGGGCGAGGACACGGACCTCCTGGAGGGCGGGGACTTCTGACGGGCCGGCAGGCCCGAGGAGGGTGGGGCTAACCCCCTGTCAAGACGCCGGACCACCGCAGTGCCCGCGCACCCTCGCGTGGACGACCGTGTACGCCATGATGCTGCGTTACGCCCTCAAGACCGTCCGCGCCCGCAAGGCCGGGTTCCTCGGGGCCTTTCTGGCCCTGCTGTGCGCGGCCGCGCTGATCTCCGCCTGCGGCACCCTCCTCGACACCGGCCTGCGCGGCACGATCCGCACCGAGCGCTACGCGGCGACCCCCGTCGTGGTCTCCGCCGACCAGTACGTCCGCCGGACCACCGTCAAGCACAAGCACGGCAAGACCAAGGTCAAGCGCAAGGCGAAACCCATCGCCGAGCGCGCCTGGCTGCCGGCCGACCTGGAAACCGGACTCGCCCGCACCCCCGGTGTCGCCCGGGTCGTGCCCGAGCTGACCTTCCTCGCCCAGCCGTTGACCCCGGCCGGCACCGGCGGCCGTACCGCCTACGGGCACGCCTGGGAGTCCGCCGCGCTCACCCCGTACCGGCTGGTTTCCGGCACCGCCCCGAAGGCCGCCACCGACCTGGTCGTCGACCGCGACCTCGCCGCCCGCGCCCACCTGCGGCCCGGCGCCACCCTCACCGTGCAGTCGACGCAGGCCCCACGCGCCTACCGGATCACCGGCATCGCCGCCCCGGCCACGGACGTGCGCCAGCAGACGTCCCTCTTCTTCTCCGCCGCCGAGGCCCGCAGGCTGGCCGCGCACCCCGGGCAGGTCACCGCGTTCGGCGTGCTGCCCGCCCACGGCACCGACCCGGACCGGCTGAAGCAGGCCCTGACGCGGGCACTGCGCGGCACCACCGCCGAGGTCTCCACCGGGGACGCTCGCGGCCCCGTCGAGTTCCTGGACGCGGCCGCCGCCAGGGTCCGGCTGGTCAGCATGGGCGGTGCCATGGGCGGGACCTCGCTGCTCGTGGCGATCCTGGTGGTCGTCGGCACCTTCGCGCTCACCGTCCAGCAACGGCACCGCGAACTCGCCCTGCTGCGAGCCATCGCCGCCACCCCCGAACAGATCCGCCGACTGCTCGGCCGCGAGGCGCTGATCGTCGGCGCCGCCGCCGGCACGGCAGGCGCACTCCTCGGGCTTCCGCTCGGCGCTTGGCTGCACACCAGGTTCGTCGCCCTGGGCGCCGTACCCGCCACGCTTCAGCACACCACCGGCGTCTTCCCGCCGTTCGCCGCGTTCGCCGCGACACTGGCCGGTGCCTGGGCCGCCGCCCGTATCGCCTCTCGGCGCATCATCCGGATCCGGCCGACCGAGGCGCTGGCCGAGTCCCGTGTCGAGCCCGCCCGGCCCGCCCGGGGACGGATCGCCGCCGGTCTGCTGCTGCTCGCCGGTGGGGTCGTACTCGTCGTCCTGCTCACCTCCCTGCGTACCGAACCCGCGTCGACTCCCGTCACCTTCCTCGCCGTCGTGGTCCTCTCCACCTCCGTCGCCCTGCTCGGCCCGCTACTGGTCAGGGCCGCCGCACTGCTGCTCGCCGGCCCGCTGCGGCTCACCGGTCACGGTGGCCGGCTCGCCACCGCCAACCTGCGTGGCAACGCCGCCCGGATGGCCTCCGTCGTCACCCCCCTCACCCTGCTCATCGGTATGACCTGCACCGTGCTGTTCGTCCAGTCGACCCTCGGTGACGCCGCTCGCGCCCAGGCCCGCGCCGGGGTCACCGCCGACTGGGTGGTGGCCGCCCAGGGACCCGGTGTACCGGCCGCAGCGGCACGGCAGCTGCGCACGCGCCATGACGCCGTCACCGAAGTGGTTCGCACCACCGTCCGCATCGGGCTCGACAAGTACGCGGCGCAGGGCGTCACCCCCGAGGGCCTCAGCCGCACCTGGGACCCCGAGGTGACCGCCGGCTCCCTCGGCCGGCTCACCGACCGCACCGTCGCCGTCAGCCGACTGACCGCCGATCAGCACCACTTGGCGCCCGGCAGCACCCTGAAACTCACCCTCGGCGACGGCACGCCCGCCACGCTCACCGTCGCCGCCGTCTACGCCCGGGGTCTCGGCTTCGGCGACCTCACCTTCGCCCACGACCTCGTCGCGCACCACGTGGACAACCCGCTCGCCTCCTCCGTCCTCGTCAGCACAGCCCGTACACAAGCACAACTCGCGACTACCCTCCGTGAGTTCCCGGGGCTCCGGATTCTTTCGCCGGCCGCCGCCGACTCCCTCCAGGCCGACCGGCAGCAGGCCAACGCCGAGGTCAACTACCTGGCCATGGGGCTGGTCCTGGCCTTCACCGCCATCGCCGTCGTCAACACGCTCGCCATGTCGGTCGCCGCACGGATCCGGGAGTTCGCCCTGCTCAGGCTGGCCGGGGCCACCCGTCGCCAGGTGCTGCGGATGCTGCGTACCGAGGTGCTGTCGGTGCTGACGCTGGCCACGGCCCTCGGCAGCGGCATCTCGCTCGCCGTCCTGACCGCGTTCAGCGTCGGTATGACGGGCCGGGCCGCGCCGACGGTCACGCCGTTGCTGTACGTGACCGTCGTCGCGACCGCCGCACTGCTCGCGCTGGTGGCTGCTGCGCTTCCCGGGCGGGTGGCGCTGCGGGTGCCGGCGGTGACGGTGGCGACGGCGAAGGACTAGCCGGCCGGTCCCGGAGGCGGGTCGGCTCAGTGGCCGCCGGACGCGTTCCAGTCGACGAGCTGGACGATGACGCCGTTGGGGTCGGTGACCTGGAAGGCGCGCTCGCCCCAGGGCTCCTCGCGCAGCGGCATCGTGATCGTGACTCCCTCGGCGGTCAGGCGGGCCAGTTCGGCTTCGAGGTTGTCGACGACGAAGGCGAGGATCACCCCGTCGGCGTGGTCCTCGCGCTGGTCCTCGGGGAGCGAGGCCAGCCCGCGCCGCAGATAGACGACGTTCATCCCGGCGTCGTCGCGGGTCAGCGACGCGAAACCGTCGGCGGCCAGCTCCTCGCGGAATCCGAAGTGCTCGGTGAGGAAGGCGCTGGACGCCATGACGTCGTCGACGTTCAGGGACACGGCGGAAGCGGTGATCGACAAGGAGGCTCCTCTGGTCCGGGCGAATTACTCTGTACGCAGTACACTATACAACGTACAGAGTAATTGGCGGGGAGCGTGGTAGGGGAGGATGTTCGGATGCCTCTCGACCGAAGCGGTGCCGGTGATCCGGCCCGCTCCCTGGAACTGCTCTGGCGTGTCCCTGCCACCGCACCGCGACGCGGTCCGCGGCAGCGGCTGGACATCGACACGGTCGTTGCCGTCGCCGTAGGGCTGGCCGATACCGAGGGCCTGGACGCGGTCACCATGCGCCGTGTCGCGCAGCAGCTGGGGGTGGTCCCGATGACGCTCTACACCTATGTGCCGGGCAAGGCCGAGCTGCTGGATCTCATGCTGGACACCGCCTATGTGCAGATGCCCCGGTCCGACACCGCCGGCCGGCCGTGGCGGGTCCGGCTGGCCGCGGTGGCCGAGGAGAACAGGGCGCTGTTCGAGGCGCACCCATGGGCCGCGACGGTCTCCACCGGCCGTCCGCCGCTCGGGCCGGGGATGATGGCCAAGTACGAGCACGAACTGTCGGCGCTGGACGGACTCGGGCTGGACGACGTCGAGATGGACGCCGCGCTGACCTTCCTGCTCACCTTCGTGCAGGCCAACGCCCGCTCGGCGGCGGAGGCGCGCGCCGCCCGGCAGGACAGCGCGCTGGACGACGAGCAGTGGTGGGCGGCCAACGCCCCGCTGCTCGAAAGGGTTCTGGACCCGCGCGCCTACCCCGTCGCCGCCCGGGTCGGCACGGCGGCGGGCACCGCGCAGGGTGCGGCCTACAGCCCCCGGCATGCCTGGGAGTTCGGGCTCGCCCGGGTGCTCGACGGGCTCGCCGCTCTCGTCGACGGCCGCGGGAACTCGACCGGGACCGGCGCGTCGTAGAGGACGACAACCAGTCGCTCATGGGCGACTACGGCGTGACCGGCAGCCCCGCCGCCTTCCACGCCTGGAAGCCGCCGATCAGATCCGTCGCCCGGCGCAGCCCCAGCTGGTGCAGGGAGGCGGCGGCCAGGCTGGAGGCGTAGCCCTCGTTGCATATGACGACGACCTGGAGGTCGTGGCCGGTGGCCTCGGGGGTCTTGTGGCTGCCCTGCGGGTCGAGGCGCCACTCCAGTTCGTTCCGCTCTATGACGAGGGCGCCGGGGATCACGCCGTCCCGTTCGCGCAGCGCCGCGTACCGGATGTCGACGAGGAGGGCTTCGCCGGCCTGCGCGGCGCCGTACGCCTCGTGCGCCCCGATGCGCCGGTAGGCCGCGCGAACCCGCTCCAGCAACTCGTCGATTCCTACCGGCTGTTGCTCCACCGGCTGTTGCTCCGCCCGCTCCGCGCCGCTCACTGCCAGTCCTCCGGGCGCTCGACCTGCTCCAGGCGCAGCACCGGTCCGCTGCGGCTGTAGCGGCGGATCCGGGGCAGCGGCGGGTAGTAGGCGTGGACGGAGATCGCGTGGTGCTCGGTGGACTCGTTGAGCACTTCGTGGACGTGGTCGCGGCCGAAGGAGCGGCCCTTTCCGGCGGGCAGCCGGCGCTCGCGGTCGACGCCCTCGGAGAGCTCCAGCGTCCTCCAGCCGTCGGTGGGCAGCCGGGTGGCCAGCGAGTTCTCCTTCAGCTCACCGGCGGCGGTCAGGAAGGCGCCGACCGACTCGGCGTGGTCGTGCCAGCCGGTGCCGGTGCCGGGCGGCCAGCCGATCAGCCAGGCCTCGCTGCCGCCGGGGCCGTCGAGCCGTACCCAGGTGCGGCCCTCGGGGTCGAGCGGGAGCGAGGCGATCAGCTCGGCGTCGGCGGCCGTACGCCGGACGAAGTCGAGGAGGTCCGCCTGGGTGGGCGCGGCGCCGGGCGCGGAGGCGGAGGGAGAAACGGACGAGGAGAGAGAGGCAGACACGTGCACCGTTCCTGATGAGGGTTCGCAGAAGCGGGCGCAGACGGCGCCCGGAGAGAAGAGGTGAATGCGAAGTCAGCAGGACGGAAGACACACGCAGCCCGCATAGCGGACGAGGTCCACATGGACCTTCCGCCACAGGCGCACAGTGGTGTCGTTCACGATGCGGAGTACACCACGCCGGTCGAGGCCGGTCAACTCACCGTCAGCATGTGGACCGCTCGGTCACCGCGCGGTGGAACCGGCCTCCGCCTCCGCCTCCGTCTTCTCCGTGTCCTTGCCGCCCAGGGTCGCCTCGGCCGCCGCGTACAGATCGGCGGGCCGGACCCCGTTGAGCGCCGTGACCAGATGGCCGTCGGGGCGCACCAGCAGCACCGAGTGCGCCGGGGCGCCCGGGTAGGCCTCGGCGACCAGCAGTTCGGCGGGGTGCGGCAGCGCGGCTACGGCGGCCGCCAGCCGGGGCATGATCCCGGCGGAGACCCAGTGCTTGCGGTCCCACACGCCGGTACCCGGCGCGATCAGTACGACGAGCAGCGCGCCGCGGCCGAGCCGGGAGCGCAGCTGCACGAAGGTGCCGTCCTCCGCGGTGACCCGGACATCGGTGACCGGCGACCCCGGCGGGGTGTCGACCGCGACCTCGTGCTCCAGGTGCCGGGGTGCGAGCGGCGAGTCGGCGTACGCCCCCGGCGCGCCGAGCGGGCCGTGCCCCAGATGGCCGTCGGTGAGAAGCGCGTCGTGCCCCCGGGACGTGCCGGGGACGAACCCGCGCAGCCCGCCACCGCCGCGCAGTACCGGCAGCACCTGGTCGGCGGCGCGCAGCCGGGCGGCGACCACCGCGCGCCGCTCGGTCTGGTAGCTGTCCAGCAGAGCCTCGTGCGGGCCGTGGTGCCAGGCCGGGGCCAGCTTCCAGGCGAGGTTGTCCACGTCCCGCAGGCCCTCGTCCAGCCCGTGTGTCCCGATCGCGCCGAGCAGGTGCGCGGCGTCGCCGGCGACGAACACCCGGCCCACCCGCCACCGGCGGGCGAGGCGGTGGTGCACCGTGTGCACACCGGTGTCGAGCAGGTCGTACGGCGGTGTGGTGCCGTCCGTCCAGCCCGCGAGGGTCTCGCGGATCCGGGTGACCAGCAGCTCGGGCGTGACCAGGTCCTTGCCGGGCGGCAGCAGCCAGTCCAGGCGCCACACGCCGTCCGGGAGGGGGCGGGCGGTCACCTCCCCGGCCGAGGGCCCGGACATCCGCCACGGCGGTGTCCGATGGAGCAACGCCTGACCGGGCCACGGAAGTTCCGCGCGCAGCGCGGCGACCGCCTGCCGCTCCACCGCCGTACGGCCCGGGAAACGGATGTCCAGGAGCTTGCGGACGGTCGAGCGCGGGCCGTCGCAGCCCACCAGGTAGCTGCCGCGCCACCAGGTGCCCTTGGGGCCGCGGGTGTGCGCGGTGACGCCCGAGCGCTCCTGCTCGATGGTGTCCAGGCGGCTGTCCGTGGCCACCTTGACCAGCGGTTCGTCGGCGATCGCGGCGCGCAGGGCGTTCGTCAGCACGTGCTGTGCGATGTGCAGCGGGGACGGCTCGGCCGCCTCGTCGAAGACGACCTCGCGGATCACCTGCCGACGGCGCATCGACCGCCAGCCGGTCCAGCGGGTGCCCAGGTCGTCCAGCGGGGCCCCGCTCAACCGGGTCAGCAGGGCGGCGGTGTCCTCGCGCAGCACGACGGTGCGGGCCGGGCGCGGCTCGTCCTTGCCCGGGCCCTCGTCCAGGACGACGGACGGCACCTCCTGGCGGGCCAGCGCCAGGGCGAGCGTGAGCCCGACGGGCCCCGCTCCGACGACGATCACCGGGTCCACGGCGCGGCGCCCCCTGCCCGTACGCAAGTCCCGACGGAGATAGGTGAACAGGTTGTTGGAGCAGGGTGCACGATCACAGAACGTATGCAACAGACTGGGCGCCACCCGGTCAAGCGGCGCACCCGGGGACACGTCAGCATGGCGGGCGCGCGGCGGCTGGGACGGCAGGGAGCGCGGAGCGGCGGGAGCCGGTTCGGCGGGGCCGCCGCGCCGGCCTGCCGGGCGATCCGGGCGGCGTGGATCCGGCCGGCCGCACCCGGTTTCACGCACGGCGTGCGGACGTGGCTCCTGCCGGTGTCCGGCATGAGGTGGGCGTCAGGCCGGCGGGCGGGTGAGTCTGGCGGCTCAGGCCGGCGGTCGGGTGAGTCTGGCGGCCACGGCGTCGAGGACCCAGTCCAGGCCGGTCGTGAAGGATGTCTCGGCGTCCACGTCCGTGCCGTCGTACACGGCCTTGGCCAGCGCCGGGAAGCGGCCCGTGGCCAGCATTCTCGTCACATACGGGCCGGAGGCGCGCTGCCGGTCGCGCTCGGACAGGCCCGTGGTGCGCTCGGCCCGCACGTTCGCGATCTCGCGTCTGATCGCGCCGGTGACGTAGGCGCCGACGGTCTCGGCGGCGCGCATGACGGTGTCGACGTCGGCGAGGCCGTCGAGGGCGGCCAGCTTGGCCTCGGTCACGGCGAGGCCGTTCGGGCCCAGGGACGGGCGGCCGCCGAGCAGGTCGGCCAGCCATTCGTGACGGAGGACGGCCTGCCTGGTGCGGTGGGCGAGGACGCGCAGCGCCGCCCGCCAGTCATCCGGCTGGTCGCCCGACTGCTCCTCGGGGAGGATCTCGCCCTGGACCACGTCCACCATGAGGTCGAACAGCTCCTCCTTGGTGGAGATGTATCCGTACAGCCGCATCGGGCCGACGTTCAGCCGGGCGCCGACCTTGCGCAACGACACCGCCTCCAGCCCGCCTTCGTCGGCCAGCGCGACGGCGGCGGCGACGATCCGGTCCCGGTCGAGCGGCACGGGGCGAATCGGCGGCTCCGGCCGGTCCCACACAGTCATGGTCACATCGTACTGTTGCGATGCATCGTACTGAGAAAATACAGTGTATCGACATGAGACATCGCATCGCAGTGGTCGGCGGCGGCCCGGCCGGTCTGACCTTCGCCCGTGTCCTGCACCGCCACGGTTACCCCGTCGCCATCCTCGAACGCGATCCCGGCCCCGGCGCCCGCCCCCCGGGCGGCACGCTGGACCTGCACGAAGGGCTGGGCCAGCGCGCGCTGGACAAGGCAGGGCTGCTGGCGGAATTCCAGGCGCTGTCCCGTCCCGAGGGACAGGCCATGCGCATCCTGGACACGGACGGGACCGTCCTGCGCGACTGGCACCCCCGTCCCGACGACCGGGCCAATCCCGAGATCGACCGCGGACAACTCCGTGACCTGCTGCTCGGCCCGCTCGACGTCCGCTGGGGGCAGGGCGTGACGCGGGTGGTGCCGGGGGCCAGGGACGGCGTCCTCGTCCATTTCGACGACGGGCGACAGGAGACGTTCGACCTCGTGGTCGGCGCGGACGGCGCCTGGTCCCGGATCCGCCCGGCCGTCTCGCCGGTGACGCCGCACTACACCGGTGTCACCACGGTCGAGACCTCCCTGGACGACGTCGACACCCGCCACCCCGACCTCGCCCGGTTGATCGGCGACGGCTCAGTGGCCGTCTACGGCGTGAACCGAAAGCTCGTCGCCCAACGCAACAGCGGCGGTCACGCCAAGGTGTACGCCCAGTTCCGCGCACCGCTGGACTGGCACTCGGACCTGGGCCTGGACCTGGCCGACGCCGAGGCCGTGCGAGCGAGCCTGCTGGCCCTCTTCGACGGCTGGGCCGCGCCCGTCCTCGACCTTCTCCAGCAGGGCACCGCTTTCGTCCACCGCCCCCTCTACGTCCTGCCGGTGTCCCATACCTGGACCCATGTCCCCGGGGTGACGCTCCTGGGCGACGCCGCCCATCTGATGCCGCCCTTGGGGGCGGGCGCGAACCTCGCGATGCTGGAAGGCGCCGAACTCGCCGAGTCCATCGCCACCGGCTCCGGAGATCTGGACGACACCGTCCGCGCGTTCGAGGAACAGATGTGGGCGCGGGCCGGCCGGTGGGCGAAGATCACGACCGCCGGTCTGGAACGCCTGGTGAGCCCGGACCCCGCCGCGGCCCTCGCCGTCTTCGACCAGGTCCAGCCGTCCTGACCGCCGAGCCACGGCTGCACTCCGGCCCCTGCTCACGCCCCAGGGCGGCACGCGGGCCGACGTCACCCGGCGTCGCGACAGGGCAGGGGCGGGCGGCAGAACGATGCCACCCGCCCCTGCCCGCTACGGCTTCACCGGCTTCGCGGACCGGGTCACGATCAACTGGCCCCGGCGGCGCCGTCGAGCACCACCGGGGGCTCGGCCGCCGCCACGGCGACGCCGGTCTTCGCGCGCCGTCCCCGCCGCTCGATCCACGTCGCGAGGGACGAGAGGGCGAGGCACATGGCGATGTAGATGGCGCCGACGACGATGACGACCGCCGTGAACGGGTTGTCCCCGTTGACGATGATGTTGGAGGCCATCGTCCGCGCCGCGAACAGGAGTTCCGTGTACGTGATGACATAGCCGAGCGAGGTGTCCTTCAGGGTGACCACCAGCTGGCTGATCATCGTGGGCAGCATGGAGCGCACCGCCTGCGGCAGCAACAGTGTCGTCATCACCTGGTACTTGCGCAGGCCGAGGGCGTACGCGGCCTCCACCTGCCCCCGGGGTACGGCGTTGATGCCCGCGCGCAACACCTCGGCCTGCACGGATCCGTTGTAGAAGGTCAGCCCGACGACCAGGCCCCAGAACGCGGCGTTGTCCCCGACGACGCCCAGATCGTCCTTGTAGCTGAGGAACAGCACCCACAGGGCGTAGATGGTGATGAGCAGCGGCACGGCGCGGAAGAGCTCGATGAACCCGGTCGCGAACCAGCGGACCGGCCGGTGCTCCGACAGCCGTCCCACGGCGAGCAGCAGCCCGAGTACCAGGGACAGCGCGCCGGCCGCCGCGAACACCTTCAGCGTGGTCAGCACACCGTCGCGGATGTTGGTGCGTACGCCCGCGTTGTTGAAGATGTTCCAGATCTTCGGATCCAGCTGGCCCTTCGCGTCGAGCCGGTACACCACGAAGGCGAGCAGCGCGGCCAGTGCCAGCGAGCCGGCCACGGTGTACAGGCGGTTGCGCAGGCGGGCCTTGGGGCCCGGTGTGTCGTACAGAACGCTCGAACTCATCGCGCGACCCCCAGTCGACGCTCCAGCAGCTGGAACAGACCGCTGATCGAGAAGGTGATGACGAGGTAGCCCAGTGCCACCCACAGGAAGATCCAGGCGATGGCGTAGCCCTGGTCGCTCAACGTCTTCTGCCAGCCGAACAGTTCGGTGACGCTGAACGCGCCGGCGATCGCCGAGTTCTTCGTCAGCGCGATGAAGATCGAGCTCAGCGGCGCGACCACGGTGCGGGTCGCCTGCGGCAGCACGATCAGCCGCAGGGTCTGCGAGAACGTCATGCCGAGCGAACGCGCGGCCTCCGCCTGCCCCAGCGGGACCGTGGTGATGCCCGACCGCACCGCCTCGCAGACGAAGGCCGAGGTGTAGAAGCTCAGGGCCAGCAGGGCCTTCGTCCACGGGCTCATGCCCGGAGCGAAGATGACCGGGACGACGAACCAGGCTATGAGGAAGAGCAGCGTCAGAGGCGTGTTGCGGAACAACGTGACCCACGCGGTGCCGAACGCCCGCAGCGGAGGCACGGGGGAGACCCGGAACCCGGCGATGACGACACCCAGCACCATCGCGAGGAGCCCGCTGGCCAGCGTCAGCAGTACGGTGCCGACGAACCCCTCGCGGAAGTCGGCGAAATGGTCGAGCAATACATTCACGGGGAGGTCCTCGTGGTGGTGTGCGGGCACGGAAGACCGCGTCCGGGGCGATACGCCGCCGCGGCGTCGCGGGCGATGCCGGCGACGCCGCGGCGACGGCGTCTCAGCGGCGCGTCAGTAGCGGTTGACGGCCGGCGGCTCCTGGTACGCGGAGCCGGACAGGCCGAGCGTCGCGTCGTACGCCTTCTTGTAGTCGCCGTTCTTCTCGTGCTTCTCCAGCGCGTCGTTCACGGCGTCGCGCAGCGCCTTGTCGTCCTTGTTCATGCCCACGCCGTACGGCTCCTGCGTGAACGGCTTGCCGATCACCTTGAGCTTCGTGGGGCGCTGCGCCGCGTACCCCTTGAGGATCGCGTCGTCGGTGGTGACGGCGTCGACCTCGTTGTTGAGCAACTGCTGGACACACTCGGAGTACTTCGACAGCTCCACGGTCTTCGCGCCGTACTTGGGCTTCTTGATCTCCTGCAGCGGGGTCGAGCCCTTGATGGAGCAGACCGTCTTGCCCTTCAGGGAATCGGGACCGGTGATGCCCTGCTCGTCCTTGCGCACGAGCAGATCCGCGCCGGCCAGGAAGTACGGTCCGGCGAAGCCGACCTGCTTCTTGCGCTCGTCGTTGATCGTGTACGTGCCCACGTACAGGTCGACCTCGCCCTTGGAGATGGTGGTCTCACGGACGTTGGAGTCGACGGTCTTGAACTCGATCTGCTCCGGCTTGAATCCCAGGTCGGCGGCGACCATCTTGGCGATCTCGATGTCGAAGCCGGACCGCTTGCCGGTCGTGTCCTCGAAGCCCAGGTACGGCTGGTCGTTCTTGGCGCCGATGACCAGCTTGCCGCCCTGCTGGGCCTTCTTCAGCGTGGCGGAGTCGATCTTCACCCCGGTGGCGACGGTGTACGTCGGCAGCTTCGGCGCGTTCGCGCCGGTCGCCGTGTCGCCGGCCTGGTCGCCGGCGTTCCCGGACTCACCGCCGCAGGCCGTCAGGGACAGTGCGAGGGCGGCGAGGAGCGCCGCGGAGGCGGACGTACGAGTCTTCATGAACGGATTTCCTTCGGATCGGTGAGTTCGGCGGCACGGGGTTCCGGGCACACGCGGGCCCGGGAACCGGCAAGGCGGTGCGGCGGTGTCAGTGGTGCAGGATCTTCGACAGGAAGTCCTTGGCCCGGTCGCTGCGCGGACTGCTGAAGAACTGGTCCGGCGCGGCCTGTTCGACGATCCGGCCGTCGGCCATGAAGACCACCCGGTTCGCGGCCGAGCGGGCGAACCCCATCTCATGGGTGACGACGATCATCGTCATGCCGTCCCTGGCCAGCTGCTGCATGACCTCCAGGACCTCGTTGATCATCTCGGGGTCCAGCGCCGACGTCGGCTCGTCGAAGAGCATGACCTTCGGGTCCATCGCCAGCGCCCGGGCGATCGCGACCCGCTGCTGCTGGCCGCCGGAGAGCTGCGCGGGGTACTTGTCGGCCTGGGCGCCCACGCCGACCCGGTCCAGCAGGGCGCGGGCCTTCTCCTCGGCCTGCTTCTTGTCCGCCTTGCGGACCTTGATCTGACCGAGCATCACGTTCTCGAGCACGGTCTTGTGCGCGAAGAGGTTGAACGACTGGAAGACCATGCCGACGTCGGCGCGCAGCCGGGCCAGCTCCTTGCCCTCCTGGGGCAGCGGCCTGCCGTCGATCGAGATCGTTCCGGAGTCGATGGTCTCCAGACGGTTGACGGTGCGGCACAGAGTGGACTTGCCGGACCCGGAGGGTCCGATCACCACGACGACCTCACCGCGGGCGATCGTCAGGTCGATGTCCTGGAGCACGTGCAACGCGCCGAAGTGCTTGTTGACGCTCTTCAGGACGACCAGTTCGCCGGTCGCGGCCGTGTTCTCCTCGGCCACCGATACTTCGGTCATCGCTTTCGGGCTCCGTCCTCCTCGGTTTCGGAGGAATGTAGTGAGAGCGGATGACCAGCGTCATTACATCTGAGGGAGATCTGAGCATCACGATCCGATTGCGTCCGGACACGTGTTGTAGCGTCGGTGAGGGGCCCGCGTATCGGCCCCGTAACGGAACCGGCGCGGCGCCGGAACCCTCTTGACGCCGTCGACGTCCATCAGCGTGACTGCCTTGATGCACGCGCGCGTGCGCGTTTTCTACAATGCGCGGGTTTTCCACTGGCAAGCCGACGGCGAACCAGGACCGTACGACCGCTGAACCGGAGGGGGCCGGGATGAGACTGCTGCTCGTCGAGGACGACAACCATGTCGCCGCCGCGCTCTCCGCGGTGCTGGCCCGGCACGGGTTCTCCGTCACCCACGCCCGCAACGGCGAGGAGGCCCTCCAGGCCCTGGTCCCCGAGAGCGACGGCTACGACGTCGTCCTGCTCGACCTCGGCCTGCCGGACCAGGACGGCTACGAGGTCTGCGGCAAGATCCGCAAGCGCACCAGCACCCCGGTGATCATGGTCACCGCCCGCTCCGACGTCCGCTCCCGCATCCACGGGCTCAACCTGGGCGCCGACGACTACGTGGTGAAGCCGTACGACACCGGGGAACTGCTCGCCAGGATCCACGCCGTCAGCCGGCGCACCCACCATGAGGACGGTTCGGCCGGCGGCGACAGCGCGCTCCGGCTCGGCCCCGTCCACATCGAACTGCCCACCCGCCAGGTCAGCGTGGGCGGCACCGCCGTCCAGCTCACCCGCAAGGAGTTCGACCTGCTGGCACTGCTCGCCCAGCGGCCCGGCGTGGTCTTCCGCCGCGAACAGATCATCAGCGAGGTCTGGCAGACCAGTTGGGAGGGCACCGGCCGTACTCTGGAGGTGCACGTCGCCTCCCTGCGCGCCAAACTGCGCATGCCCGCGCTCATCGAGACCGTACGCGGCGTGGGCTACCGGCTCGTCGCTCCGGCCGCGTAGCGGGGACGGGTGCGCACCCGGCTCCTCCCGCTGCTCATCGTCCTGATGGCGGCCGTGCTGCTCGCGCTCGGCGTCCCGCTCGCCGTCAGCACGGCCTCCGCACAGCAGCAGAAGGTCGTCGTCGACCGTATCGACGACACCGCGCGGTTCGCCGCACTCGCCCAGTTCGTCACCGACGCGCCCACCACCGCGCGTCCCATGCGCACGGACGACCGCCTGGAGACCCTCCGCCGCGAACTCGCCAGCTACTACGGTGTCTACGGCATCCGCGCGGGCGTTTTCTACCGCAACGCGTCCTCCATGGCCAACGCGCCCGACGACTGGGTGCTGCCGAAGACGGGCGAGGTCCGGGAGGCGTTCGGCGAAGCGCTGCTCAGCCGCCGCAGCCACGACCCCCAGCAGGTCTGGCCCTGGCAGCGCAGCCGGCTGGTCGTCGCCTCGCCGGTGATCCGGGACGGCGATGTCGTGGCCGTGGTGGTCACCGACTCGCCGACCGGACCGATGCGTTCGCGAACTCTGCGCGGCTGGCTGCTCATCGGCGCCGGTGAGATCGCGGCGATGCTGCTCGCCGTCGGCGCGGCGCTCCGGCTGACCGGGTGGGTGCTACGGCCCGTACGGGTCCTCGACGCCACCACCCACGCGATCGCGAGCGGGCGGCTCAAGTCCCGGGTCGCGGCGGCCGGCGGGCCGCCGGAACTCAGGCGGCTGGCCCGGTCGTTCAACGAGATGGCGGACAACGTCGAGGACGTGCTGGAGCAGCAGCGCGCGTTCGTCGCCGACGCGTCGCACCAACTGCGCAACCCGCTCTCCGCGTTGCTGCTGCGTATCGAACTGCTCGCCCTCGAACTCCCCGAGGGCAACGAGGAGATCGCCTCGGTGCAGACCGAGGGCAAGCGGCTCGCGCAGGTCCTGGACGACCTGCTCGACCTCGCGCTCGCCGAGCACGCCGAGGCGGACCTGATGCTGATCGACGTCGGGCGGCTGGCACGGGAGCGGGTCGCCGCGTGGGCTCCGGCGGCCACGGCGAAGGGGGTCCGGCTGACCGGCGACTGCCCGCCGGCCACCGGGTGGGCCGACCCGATCACGCTGTCCAGCGCGTTGGACGCGGTGATCGACAACGCTGTGAAGTTCACGCCGGAGGGGGGTGTGGTGGAGGTGTCCGTGGCGGCGGACGGTGATGTGTGCACGGTCGTGGTGACCGACACGGGGCCGGGGCTGACCGATGAGGAACTGGTGCGGGTGGGGGACCGGTTCTGGCGGAGCGGACGGCACCAGAATGTGAAGGGGTCGGGGCTGGGGTTGTCGATCACTCGGGCGCTGCTGGCGGCGGGTGGGGGCGCGATCGCTTACGAGCACCATGAGCACGATGAGCAGCGGGGGTTGCGGGTGACTGTTTCGGTGCCGCGTAGTGGGTGAGGGAGGGGTGGGGTGGGGTGGGTGCGGTTGTGTCTTGGGCGCGGGTGGGTGGGGGCTGGTCGCGCAGTTCCCCACGCCCCTGACGGGGCGCTCCGGTCAGGGGCGTTTCAAACCGAAGAACCTCAAGCGGGGGAGTTTCACGGCTTGACCGAGCGGTAGTAGCGCCTCGCGCCCTCCTGCAGGGGCAGTGGGTCCGTGTAGATCGCCGTGCGCAGGTCCACCAGCTGGGCGGAGTGGACGTGGTTGCCGATGTCGTCGCGGCTCTTGATCACCGTGCGGGTCACCCACTCCGTGAGGCGCGGGTCCATGTCCTTGCGGGTCATCAGCACGTTGGACACCGCGATCGTCGGCACCGTCGTGCCCGCCTGGATCGACGGATACGCCGACTCGGGCATGTTGGTGGCCCGGTAATAGAGCGCCGCCTCGCTCTCGGTGTGCAGCTTGGTGACCAGACTGCCCTCTATCGGCACGAACGTGTAGCTGAACTTGTCCGCGAGATCCAGCAGCCCCTTGGTCGGCAGCCCGCCCGACCAGAAGAACGCGTCGATCTGGCCCCGCCGCAGCTGGTCCGGGCCGGTGTCTATACCGTCCGACACCGGTGTGATGTCCTTCACGGGGTCGATCCCGGCCGCCCTGAGCACCCGGTTGGCGATCAGCCGCACGCCCGAGTTGGGCAGCCCTATCGCCACCCGCTTGTGGCGCAGCTGCGCGACGCTGGAGATGCCCGAGTCGCGCCCCACGACGAGCTGGACGTAGTCGTCGTAGAGCCGTGCCACTCCGCGCAGCCGTCCGGCGCCCTTGCCGTCGTTGAGTTCGTACGTCTCCACCGCGTCGGCCGCCGCGATGGTGAAGTCGGCCCGGCCGGTCGCCACCCGCTGCACGTTCTCGTACGACCCCGCGCTCTGGACCAGCTTCACCTTCAGACCCGGCATGTCCTTGGCCAGTTCGGTGCGCAGCCGTTCGCCGTACTCCTGGTAGACCCCGCGCAGCGTCCCGGTGCTGAAGGTGATCGTCCCCCTCGGCGGTGCCTCGCCCAGCGGCAGCAGCCACCACAGCAGCAGGCCGAACGCGACGAAGCCGGCGGCCGCGCCCTGGAGCGCGCGGCGCCGGCCGATACGGGGGAACACCTTGGACATGCGCGCGATCCTGCCAGCCGGTCACCGTCCTGACCAGGGCCGGGGGTACGGCGGCGGAGCGGGACTGTCAGTGCCGGCCGCTAGAGTCGTTCGCATGACCAGCTCCGCGGCCGGTTCCTCGGCCCGTTCCTCGACCGACTCGCCGGCCGGCTCCTCGCCCGCCGGCCTCGTCCGGGAGTTCCACCGCGCCTTCGGCCTGCACGCCCGCACCACGCCGGCCGAGGTGGCGCCCGAGCTGGCCGCGCACCGGGGGGAGTTGCTCGCCGAGGAGGCCGCGGAGGTCGCCGAGGTGGCGGTCGCCGGGCCCCTCGACCGGCTCGCGCACGAGCTGGCCGACGTGGTCTACGTGGCGTACGGCACCGCGCTGGTGCACGGGATCGACCTCGACGCGGTGATCGCCGAGGTCCATCGTTCCAACATGAGCAAGCTGGGGCCCGACGGGCAGGTCGCCCGCCGGGCCGACGGCAAGGTCCTCAAGGGCGAGCACTACCGTGCGCCGGATGTCTCGGCGGTGCTGCGCAGCCAGGGCTGGATACCCGGCGGCGAGGCCTGACCCGGGCTCAGAGTGTGCCGCCCGCCAGCTTCCACTCGCGGTGCAGGGCGCCCAGCGGGATGCTCCGCTGCAACACCGGCGTACCGAAGACCGACAGCTGGAGACGGAGGGTGCCGGAGAGGTCGACACCGCCGTACAGGTTCCAGGCGCCCTGGGCGTCCGCGCCGGGGGTCGCCGATGTCGCGGTGATGGTGCCGGTGGCCTCGCCGCGCAGGTAGGGGGCCAGGTCGGCGGTGACGCCCACCGTGCCGTAGAGGCCGACCGAGGCCTCGGCACCCAGCCCGGCCTTGACGCTTCCGGCGGTGGTCACCGAGGAGCGCACCGGCGTGCTCGTCATGTCGGAGCTGCTGACCGGCGTCCAGCCCTGGGCCGTGCCGAAGGTGCCGCCCGCCTTGAAGTCGCCCTTGAGGCTCTGCTCCACGTCGACGGTGATCCGGCCGTCGCCGCTGATCTGGAGGTAACAGGTCAGGTCGAGGTTGACGACGACGGGGACCGGGCCGACCTGGAGGACGGGGTCGGCGTGCAGCTTGGCGAACGGGATGCGCAGCGGGGTGGCCGTGGCCGCCGCGGCCCGGCCCTTGACCGCCCAGCCCGAGTTCCAGTCGCCGGACACGCCCAGGTAGGCGGAGCCGGGCGCGCTTCCGGAGCCCTCGCCGCCGTAGGCGAAGTCGACCTGCGGGGCGACCTGGACGAAACCGGACACCGAGGCCGCGGCGGACGCCGGAGCGCCCTCGGCGGTGGGCACCTCGGCGCTGACGTCCAGGCGGAGACTGCCGAGCGGCACCGTGGCACCCTCGGGTCCGACGCGCACATCACCGGACTTGGACCAGGACACCTTCACGTCGGGCAGCAGCTTGTCCACGTCGAAGGCGGCCGGGTCGACCGGCACGGTGCCCTTCGCGGTGTCGTCGCCGAGCAGGGCGTCGAGCGTGGCGGGCTCGGTCTGTACCTCGGTGCCCTCGCCGGTCTCGCCGATCACCTTGGTCACCTTGGCGAGCAGGCCGTCCGGGGCGCCGGGGGCGGGGGCGCTGGCGATGACGTCACCGACGGCGGCCTGCCGGGCCGAAGCCGGCGCGGAGGGGCTGGGGGAGACCGTCGGAGAACCGGGGGACGCCGTCGGGGAGACCGGAGAGGCCGGGGAGGCCGTGGGCGAGGCCGAACCTCCGGTCCCGGCCTTGGATATGACGGCACGTCGGGTCTTGCTGTCGTACGAGCTCACGGTGAGCGTGGTGCGGTGGGCCGGCCGGTTCGAACCCGCCGAACCGGCGGCCGTGGCCGAGGTCGCGGCGGGCGCGGCGGCGACGGCGAGCGCCCGGCCGTCCGGGCGGGCGGCCGCGGTGGTGTCGTCGGAGACCCGGGCGGTCCCCTGGGCGCGGTCGCCGGCGGAGGTCTGGTGCTGCGACGAGGAGCAGCCGGTGGCAAGGATCAGGGCGGTCACGGCGAAGGCGGGCATGAGGGCATGCCCGTGCCTCGTGCGTCTGCGCAAGGTCAGTCCTGGGGGTGGGGGATGACGAAGAGACACCGACGATGGTTACCGGCCAGTAGAACTGGTCGGTAACTCGGTGTGGCCCCGAGCATGCCACGCCCGCGACACCTGGCCTCCGCGAACCGGCCACATCCCAACGTGACCTGGACCACGGCGACTTCAGGTCGCCGTGGCCATTTCCGGGAAGGTCAGCCCTGTCGCTGTGCGGCCGCCCGCCGCTGCCGCTTGCCGAGGGGAGCCTGCGAGAGGTCCTCGGCGCTCGACCGGAGGTTCTTGTAGCCGTACCCGCGTTCGGTGAGCCACGCCCGGGCCGCCTCCTCGGCACGTTCCGCCGCCTCCAGGATGTCCTCCTCTTCCTCCCCGCCGTCCAGGAAACGGAAGGTGAAGGCGGGCCGGGCGGCGATGTCGTAACTCAGGTGGCCCTCGGGTGTGAAGGCCGCGCGCAGCACGTCGTGGTCGGCGGCCCGGGACAGCAGTTCGGCGCGCTGCTCGGCGCCGAGACCGTCGAAGACGCCGCGGACGGTGACACGGAAGGTGCGGGTGGTCATGCCCGCGACCCTAGGCAGGGCGGCGGCCGCCGCTCCACCGGTTTTCCCGCCCGCGGTCAGCCGCCCACCTGGCCGAGCCGCAGGTTCCAACGTCCGGATCCGCCCGTGAGCTCCGTCGCCGCCAGCGGCGGGACGTCCACTCGCCAGAACGCCGCCTCGGGCGCCCCGAGGGCGTGCAGCACCACAGCCCGTACGACCTCCGGTTCCACCACGGCGACCGTTCTGCCCGCCGTCCGGCCCGTCAGGTCCAGCCACTCGACGACCCGCGCACGGAACTCCCGTACCGACTCGCCCCCGTGGGGTGCGGCCCCCGGGTCGGACAGCCACTGGACCAGCGCCTCGGGCTCGGCGGCGCCGACCTCCTCCAGCGTCCGTCCCCGCCAGCGGCCCGCGTCCAGACCCGACAACGCGAGCTCCGCCGAGACGTCGAGGCCCAGCGCGGCCGCCGTCTCCCGGCAGCGCACGCTGGGGGAGACGACCGCCCGGCCGGTGACCGGCAGGTCGAGTGCCACCGCCTCCGGGTGCTCGATGGAGTCGCCGTCGTCGAAACGGGCCCGCCGCAGGGAAGGGGTGATCGCCGGGGCTATGAGAATGACTCGGCAGCTCACGGGCCGGTTCCTCCTGGGGAGTCCATCGTCGTCAGTCGTCAGTCGTCAGCGGTCAGTCGTCCGGCGTCTGCGGCGGGGCGGACGGCTGGACGCGCATGACAGTACGCCAGTACGCCAGTACGCCCCGCTCCCGGTTCACGCTGATCCCGCTGGACGGCTGCCCCCGCGCAGCGCCCGCGACAGGCCCAGCGCCGCCGTTCGTACGGCCGGGGCCAGCTGGGCCGGGCGGAACCGGCCGCACGGTACCGCGACCGAGAGGGCCGCGACCGCCGTGGGCCCGTCGAAGACCGGCGCCGCGATGCAGCTGACGCCCGGCGCGGCCTCTTCCTCCTCGTAGGCCAGGCCCGCGACCTGGGCCTGTTCGACGGCTGTGCGCAGCCGGGCCGGATCCGTGATCGAGTGCGGGGTGAGGCGGGGGAGCGGCTCGGCCAGCACCTCCTCGACCAGTTCGGCCCCCGAGAACGCGAGCAGGGCCTTGCCGACCCCGGTGCAGGTCAGCGGGAGCCGGCCGCCGATCCGCGAGGGCAGCCGGAGCACGTCGTGGCCGTGGATGCGCTCGACGTAGACCACCTCGTGGCCCTCGCGCACCCCCAGGTGCACAGTCTCGTGGGTGGCCTCGAAGAGGTCCTGGAGGAACGGCAGCGCGGCCTCCCGCAGATCCTGCCGGCGCGGTACCAGCGACCCCAGCTCGAACAACGCCCCGCCCAGCCGGTAGGTCTCCGCGTCCCGCTCCAGCAGGCCCAGGCGGACCATGTCGGCGCAGAGCCGGAACACGGTCGTCTTCGGGAGCTTGGTCCGCGCGGCGAGTTCCGTCAGGCGGAACGCACCGCCGTTCGGGCGATAGCAGTCCAGTACGGACACCGCCTTGTCGAGCATATTGCCCTGAGAGCTGTTCCGTGTCATGGAACATATTTTGCCGCACTCCGAAGGACGCGCCTATACCTGTCGGCATGAACACCGACCTCGTGACCAAGGTGGCCGACGTCCTGGCCGAAGCCACCCGTACCGGCACCCCCTGTGCCCCGGTCCGCGCTCTCCTTCCCGGGGGCGACATCGAGACCGCCTACGCGGTGCAGCGACTGCACGTCGAGCGGGGCGTGGCCGCCGGCCGCCGGCTCGTGGGCCGCAAGATCGGGCTGACCTCGCCCGCCGTGCAGCGCCAGCTCGGGGTCGGCCGGCCCGACTTCGGGGCGCTGTTCGCGGACATGGCGGTCGGCGAGGGCGAGCCGATCGCGGCCGGGCGGCTGCTGCAGCCCAAGGTCGAGGCCGAGGTCGCCCTGGTGCTGGACGCCGATCTGCCGCACCGCGACCCCACCGTCGCCGACCTGCTGCGGGCCACCGCCTTCGCGCTGCCCGCGCTGGAGATCGTGGACAGCCGGATCGCCGACTGGGACATCACCATCGTCGACACCGTCGCCGACAACGCCTCCTGCGGCCTGTTCGTCCTCGGCGGTACGCCGGTCCCGCTGGACCGCGTCGACCTGCGGGGCGTGCGGATGACCCTGGCCAGGAACGGCGAGACCGTCTCCCGGGGTACCGGCGCCGACTGCCTGGGCAGCCCGCTCACCGCCGCCCGCTGGCTCGCCGCCACCCTGGCCGGGCTCGGCGACCCGCTGCGGGCCGGCGACATCGTCCTGACCGGTGCGCTCGGCCCGATGGTCGTCGCCGCCGAGGGCGACGAGTTCACCGCGCGCATCGAGGGCCTCGGCGCGGTCGGGGTCGCCTTCGCCACCAAGGGAGCAGCATGACCACGAAGGTCGCCGTCATCGGGTCCGGCAACATCGGCACCGACCTGATGATCAAGATCCTGCGGCTCTCCGAGTCCCTGGAGATCGCCGCGATGGCCGGCATCGACCCGGACTCGGACGGCCTGGCCCGCGCCCGCCGCCTGAAGGTGGCCACGACCCATGAGGGCGTGGACGGCCTGGTCGCGATGGACGCCTTCGAGGACGTCTCGATCGTCTTCGACGCCACTTCCGCAGGCGCCCACCGCCGCCATGACGAGGTGCTGCGCGCCCTCGGCCGTACGGTCGTCGACCTCACCCCGGCCGCGCTCGGCCCGTATGTCGTCCCGCCCGTCAACGGCGACGCCCACCTGGACGCCCCGAACGTCAACATGGTCACCTGCGGCGGCCAGGCCACGATCCCCGTGGTGGCCGCCGTGAACGCGGTCACCCCCGTCCACTACGGCGAGATCGTCGCCTCGATCTCCTCCCGCTCCGCCGGTCCCGGCACCCGGGCCAACATCGACGAGTTCACCGAGACCACGTCGGCCGCCATCGAGAAGGTCGGCGGCACGGCCCGCGGCAAGGCGATCATCGTGCTCAACCCCGCCGAACCGCCGCTGATCATGCGGGACACCGTGCACTGTCTGGTCGGCGACTGCGACGACGCGGCGGTCACCGCATCGGTGGAGGAGATGGTCGCCCGGGTGCGGACGTACGTCCCCGGTTACCGGCTCAAGCAGAAGGTGCAGTTCGAACGGGTCGCCGCCGACGACCCGCTGCGCACCCTCGCCCCCGGCGACGCCGTGAAGGTGTCCGTCTTCCTGGAGGTGGAGGGCGCCGCCCACTACCTGCCCGCCTACGCGGGCAACCTCGACATCATGACCTCGGCCGCGCTGCGCACCGCGGAGCGCATGGCCGCGTACCGCGCCCCGGAGGTGGCGTCCCGATGACCGGTCCCCGTCTGTACGTCCAGGACGTCACCCTGCGGGACGGCATGCACGCCGTCCGCCACCACTACACCGTCGACCAGGCCCGCACCATCGCCGCCGCCCTCGACACGGCAGGGGTCCGCGCGATCGAAGTGGCCCACGGCGACGGCCTCTCCGGCTCCAGCGTCACCTACGGAGTCGGCGCGCACACCGACTGGGAGTGGATCGAGGCGGTCGTCGGCGCCGTGCGCCAGGCGATCCCCACCACCCTCCTCCTGCCCGGCATCGGCACGGTCCACGACCTGAAGCAGGCCCACTCCCTGGGCATCCGCTCGGTCCGGATCGCCACCCACTGCACCGAGGCCGACATCTCCGCCCAGCACATCGCCGCCGCCCGCGGACTGGGCATGGACGTGGCGGGCTTCCTGATGATGTCCCACCTCGCCGAACCCGCCGAACTGGCCCGCCAGGCCAAGCTGATGGAGTCCTACGGCGCGCACTGCGTGTACGTCACCGACTCCGGCGGCCGTCTGACGATGGACGGCGTGCGTGACCGCGTCCGGGCGTATCGAGACGTCCTGGACCCGGCCACCGAGCTGGGCATCCACGCCCACCACAACCTCGGCCTGGGCGTGGCCAACTCCGTCGTGGCCGTCGAGAACGGCGTCACCCGCGTCGACGCCTCCCTCGCCGGACAGGGCGCCGGGGCCGGCAACTGCCCGCTGGAGGCCTTCGTCGCGGTCGCCGACCTGATGGGCTGGGAACACGGCTGCGAGCTGTTCCCGCTGATGGACGCCGCCGACGACGTCGTACGACCGCTGCAGGACCGTGAGGTGCGGGTGGACCGCGAGACCCTCACCCTCGGGTACGCGGGCGTGTACTCCAGCTTCCTGCGGCATGCCGAGGCCGCCGCCCGCAGGCACGGTCTGGACACCCGGGCGATCCTGGTCGAGGTGGGCCGCCGCAAGCTGGTCGGCGGGCAGGAGGACATGATCACGGACATCGCCCTGGATCTCGCCGGGAGCCGATGCCCCGTGGTTGTCAGTGGTGGCTGACAGACTGGGCGGCGTGGACATCGAACGCCGTGAACTGGCCGCACGCTTCGTCGGACTGCACCGGGAAGGCTGCTTCCTGCTCCCCAACGCCTGGGACGCGGGAAGCGCCCGAGTCCTGGAGTCGGCCGGCTTCCCGGCCGTGGCCACCACCAGCGCGGGCGTCGCCTTCTCGCTGGGCCGCCCGGACCACGACTACGGCGGTGACCGGGTCGACCGCGCGACGATGACCGGCCGGATCCGCGAGATCGCGGCCGGGGTTCGGATTCCGGTGAGCGCCGACCTGGAGGACGGGTTCGGAGAGTCCCCCGAGACCGTGGCCGAGACGATCTCGATGACCCTCGCCGCCGGAGCCGCGGGCGGCAACATCGAGGACTTCACCGGCGACCGCTCCCGGCCGCTCTACGACCCCGAGCTCGCCGCCGACCGGATGCGCGCCGCACGCGAGGTCGTCGACGCGGCCGGCGAGCCGTTCGTCCTGGTCGGCCGTACCGACGTGCTGCTGACCGGCGGCCCGCTCGACGAGGCCGTCCGGCGGGCCAACGCGTATCTGGCGGCGGGCGCGGACTGCGCGTTCGTACCGGGTGCGGCCGACGCGGAGACGATCGGCACCCTGGTGAGGGAGATCGACGGCCCGCTGAACGTGGTGATGGGACTGACGGGCAGCGCCCTGTCACTGGCCGACCTGCGCGAGCTGGGGGTGCGCCGGGTCACGGTGGGCGGCAGCATCGCGCGGGCGATGTACGCGCGGTTGCTGGGTGCGGCACGGGAGTTGGCGGAGCGGGGCACGTTCTCGTACGCCGAGGACCAGATCTCGCAGACGGACCTGAACGAACTCTTCCGGAGATGACGGAACGGGCGGACCGGATGGTTCCGGCCCGCCCGCGCCCGCCGCTGTTATTTCAGCTTGATCAGCGAGTAGTCGTCGCAGTAACCGGCCGCCGAACCGGAGTTCTTGTAGCAGTAGACACCGGCGGAGGTGGTGGAGACGCCCGTCGTGAAGAAGATGGGCTGCTGGGTGTAGGACGTGGTCGAGGACCGGAGATACGTCTCCGTACCGCCGAAGCTCTTCACGCCCACCGCGACCTCCTCACCGGCGGTGGCCACCTTGGCCCAGCCGACCAGCAGATAGGTCCCGCTGGAGGTCAGACCGCTGACGGTCTGGATGGCGCCGCTGGCACTGACCCCGGTCTGGAGCGCGTAGCTGCCGGAGCGGGCGTTGGAGGCGACCACGCCGGCCGCCGTACCGGTGGACTGGACCCACGGGGTCAGCGCGCCGGTCTCGAAACCGGGGTTGGTGACGGCGTTGGTGGCGGAGGACAGCGGCTCCACCGCGAGGTCGTCGCAGTAACCGGCCCCGCTGCCGCCGGCGTTCTTCCAGCAGTAGACCGTCGCCGTGGTGCTGGACGATCCGGTGGTGAACAGGACGGCCGCCTGGCTGTACGACGTCGTCGCGATGTTGGTGTAGGTCTCGGTCCCGCCGAAGTTCTTCACGCCGATCGCGAGGGTCTCGCCCGCGGTGGCGACCTTGGCCCAGCCGGTCAGCAGATAGGTGGTGCTGGGGCTGAGGCCGGTGAGGGCCTGGTTGGCGCCGCTGCTGGAGGCGGTTGTGGTCAGCGCGTAGCTTCCGGTGCGGGCGTTGGCAGCGGTCACGGAGGAGGAGTTGCCGCTGGCCTGGGTCCAGGGGCTCAACGAGCCCGTCTCGAAGCCCGCGTTGGAGAGCAGGTTGCCGCCGGTGCCGTTGTAGGCGCCGATGTTGGGGGCGGCCGTCGAGGAGACGGCGTTGCCGAAGGCGTCCTGGCCGCCGTTGGAGCTGATCACCGTGCCGGCCCGGATCACCGGGGAGGACGCGTGCACCTGGTAGGCGTTCTTGCCGGTGTACGAGGACGAGGTGTCGGCGTTGCCCGGGTTGCGGAACTCGGGGTCGGTGGTGACCTTCGCGGTGTCGGCGGGCTCGCGGGACGGGTGGTTGCCGTAGAAGAGGTTGTTGGAGTAGGTCGAGGTGCCGGTGGTGGTGAAGTAGTTGCCGGAGCCGTAGTTGAAGACGGCGTTGTTCTGGAAGGACAGGGCGCCGCTGATGGAGGTGCCGGAGCGCGAGTAGAGGATCGGGGTGCTCAGGCCGTCCCGGACGGAGAAGGTGTTGTTGTAGAACAGCGGGACCGCGCTGGAACTGCCGCTCTGGTTCGGGACACCGCCCACGAAGTGCAGGACGCCGCCGCCGTGGGTCTGGGTGCCGGAGGCCGGGCAGCCGGAGTTGCTGCCGTCGTTCTCGCTGATGTTGTAGCGGACCACCGTGCCGTCGCTGGGCACCGTCGAGGTGGGCTCGTTGGCGATGGTGAAGGGCGGCATCACCAGCAGGAAGCCGCCGAGGTTCTGGTGGCTGTAGTTGTACTGGAACGTGGTGTTGTGGTTGCCCCAGTCCACGTCGAAGCCGGTGCCGTCGGCGCCGTTGATGTGGCAGTACACCTCGTTGTTCTGGACGACGGTGTTGCTGCTGCCGGACATCCAGATACCGGCGGAGGCGCCGTTGCAGTACTGGCCGGACGGCGGGCAGGTGGACTTGGCGCCGCCGTAGCCCGCCTTGTTGCCGTCGATCAGGGCGCCGTCGTTCTTCACGACGAGGATGTCGTCGGCGCCGTCGTAGGTCATCGTGTTGTTGCGGATGACCGTGTTCGTGGTCAGGCCGGTGCCCTGGCCGTCCCCGTCGGGGGTGACGGCGACGGCGATCCGGTCGACGTGGTCGAAGGTGTTGTTCTCGACCACGACGTCGTCCCAGGTGGACACCGGGGTGGTGTGGTCGGTCTGGACGCCGACGCCCGCGTTGGTGGAGTACCACCCGCCGCCGTAGCCGGCGATGTTGTGGATGTACATGTCGTGCACGCGGATGTGGTGCAGGATCCCGCCGGAGCTGTTCTCGGCGAGGACGCCGGAGCGGTAGGCGGGCGAGGAGGCGTTGTCGACCAGTTCCAGGCCGCCGATGTCCCAGTACTGCTGGTTGAGCAGCTTGATGACCGCGCCGGTGGCGCCGGCCGCGTCGATGACCGGCTTGGCGCCGGAGCCGTAGGAGCTGATCGAGATGTTGCTGCCGGAGGCTCCCGAGCCGCCCGGGGTGAGCTGGCCGGTGCAGGTGGTGCCGGCCTTGAACAGGATGCTGTCGCCCGCGGTGAAGGTGGTGCTGTTGACGCTGCCGACCGCGTTCCAGGGGCTGGACTGGGTGCCGGTGCCGTTGCTGGCGGCCGAGCAGTCGACGTAGTAGGTGGTGCCGGCCGCTTGCGCGGCGGTGGCCGGGACGAGCAGCGCGCCCGCGAGGGTGGCCAGAAGAGTCAGCACACGGGCTGTTCGACTGGCCGGACTCACGGATGATCTGCGACGCTTCATTGCGACGCTCCTTGGTGAGAGTGAGTGTCCTCCGAAAAACCGGGCGGGTCCGTTGCCGCGGGCCCGTCCGGGGTCTTTGGGGTGGGGGGTGAAGGAAAGCGGGGGGTGCGGGACCGTCTAGCGGGTGCGGGTGCGTTGTGGCTGGTCGCGCAGTTCCCCACGCCCCCGAGAAGATGGGTCCACTGGTCGCGCCCGAAGGGGCGCGGGGAACTGCGCGAACAACCCCCACCGGCCCGCAGCCAAGTCGCTACCGTCGCTACCAGGACGCCAGAGAACCGTCCGTGTTCCGCCACACCGGGTTCCGCCACCGGTGCCCCTTCTCCGCCGCCTCCCGGATCGCCGTCTCGTCGATCTCGATGCCCAGACCCGGACCCGTCAGCCGGTCGATGTAGCCGTCCTTCACCTCGAACGGCGAGGAATCGGCCAGATATCCGAGCAGCCCGCTGCTGTCCCCGTACCCGATGCCCAGGGACTGCTCCTGGATCAGGAAGTTCGGGATCGCGAAGTCGAGTTGGAGGCTCGCGGCGAGGGCGATGGGGCCGAGGGGACAGTGCGGGGCGACCAGGACGTCGTACGCCTCGGCCATCGCCGCGATACGACGCGTCTCCGAGATGCCGCCCGCGTGGCTGATGTCGGGCTGGGCCACCGCGATCCCGTCGCCGAGCACCTCACGGAAGTCCCAGCGGGAGAACAACCGCTCACCCGTGGCGATCGGGATCGAGGTCGAGCGCACGACCTCGCCCAGATCCCTCGTGAACTCCGGGAGCACCGGCTCCTCGACGAACATCGGCAGCAGCGGCTCCAGGTACGGCAGGACCCGCCGCGACATCGCCCCGCTGAAGCGGCCGTGGAAGTCCAGCGCGAGGTCCCGGTCGGGGCCGATCGCCTCCCGGACCGCCGTGACGCGGTCGACGATCGCGGCGATCGCGGCCGGTGTCGCCAGCGGTTCCAGCTGGGCGCACGGGTTCATCTTCACGGCGGTCAGGCCCTTGGCCACCTGGCCCGCCGCGGACTCGGCGAGTTCCTCGGGCGTCTCGCCGTACAGCCAGCCGTAGATGCGGACGCGGTCGCGGACATGACCGCCGAGGAGCTGGTGCACGGGCACGCCGTGGGTCTTGCCGGCGATGTCCCACAGCGCCTGGTCGATACCGGCGAGGGCGCTGCTGAGCACCGGGCCGCCCCGGTAGAAGCCGCCCTTGGCGAGCATCTGCCAGTGCTCCTCGATACGCGCCGGGTCCTGGCCCAGGAGGTAGTCGAACATCTCCTCCACGGCCTTCGCCGTCGTGTGCGCCTTGCCCTCGACGATGGGTTCTCCCCAGCCGGATATGCCCTCGTCGGTGTCCACCCGCAGGAACAGCCAGCGCGGCTCGACGAAGAACAGCTCGTATCCGGTGATTTTCATGGTGCGGGACCTCCGGGTCCGCGGGCACGACGGCCCGGGGCGGTGACATGAGAAGGGGTTCTGAGAGAAGGCCTGCGGCCGTTACTCGTGCGCGCTGATGCTGCGGCCGCCGTCCACGACCAGGGTCTGGCCGGTGATGAACGCGGCGTCCTCGGAGCCGAGGAAGGCGACGGCGGCGGCGATGTCCTCGGGTTCGCCGATGCGGCCCACCGGGGTGCGGGCGACGGTCCGGGCGCGGTACTCGGCCGGCGCGTCCACCCACAGGCCGGTGTCCACCGCCCCGGGGGCCACCGCGTTGACGCGGATCCGGCCGCCGTACTCGACCGCCAGCTGCCGTACGAGAGCCGTGACTCCGCCCTTGGCGGCGGCGTAGGCCGGGAAGCCGGCGAAGCCGAGGACCGCGTGCACGGACGACGTGATGACGACGGCGCCCCGGGCGGCTTCCAGAAGCGGCACCGAGGCCCTCGTGCCGTAGAAGACCGAGTCGAGGGCGAGGCGCAGGTGGCTGTGCCAGGAGGCGTCGGAGAGTTCGTGGATCGCGCCGGGCAGATTGCGGCCGGCGTTGAGGTGGAGGAGGTCGAGGCGGCCGGTCCACTGCCCGGCGGCCCGGACCGCCTCCGGCCAGGCCTCGGGGTCGGTCACGTCCAGGGCGCGGTGTCGGGCGTCCCCGCCCTTGGCGCGGACCTCCTCGGCCACCCGGGCGGCGCCCTCCTCGTCCACGTCGGTGACCAGGACGGACGCGCCCTCGCCGGCCAGCCGGTGGGCGGTGGCCGCGCCGATGCCGGAGGCTGCGGCGGTGAGCAGGGCGGTGCGCCCGGCGAAGCGGGTGGGGATGGTGCGGCTCATGAGGTTCCTCTCGGTGCGACCGGCGGCTCGGTCATCCCGTTAGGTAGGTCAACTGGGTCTTGACGGGGGAGCGGTGGAGCCGCGCAGGACCAGCCGCGGCTCGGTGGGGACGACCACGTCCCCGGGTGACTTGCCCTCGATCTCGGCGACCAGGGCGTCGACGGCGGCGGTGCCCAGTTCGTACAGCGGCATCGCGACGGTGGTGAGGGAGGGGGTGAGGTAACCGGCGACCGGCAGGTCGTCGTTGCCGACCAGCGAGACGTCCTGCGGTACCCGCAGCCCGAGTTCGCCGATCGCGTGCAGTGCGCCGATCGCCTGGGCCAGCGAGCTGGTGTACAGCGCGGTGACCGGCGGCCGGGAGTCGGTGGGGGCGAGCAGCGCGTGGGCGGCCGTGGCGCCGCCCTCCTCCGTGAACTCGCCGGCGGCGACCGGCGCGGCGAGCAGTCCCAGCTCGCCGGCGCGGTCGAGGAACGCCTGTTTGCGGTCCTCGCTGGGCGCGATGCCGGCCGGGCCCGCGATATGGCCCACCACGCGATGGCCGAGCTCGTGCAGGTGGTCGAGCGCGGTGACGCTGGAACGGGCCACGTCCATGGTGACGTTGCGCCCCGAGCCCTCGACCGCGCGGTTGAGGAACACATGCGGGACGGGGCTGCGGCGCAGCGTCTCCAGGAGCGGATGACCGGGACGGGCGGAGGCGATCAGCAGCCCGTCCACGCGGCCTTCCTTGACCAGGTCGTTGAAGGTCTCGTCGGCCTCCTGCCCGTCGAAGTCCTCGGCGAGCAGGGAGAGATAGCCCAGCTCACGGGCGCGCTGGTAGGCGCCGCGGGAGATGGTGACGTACGTCGGGTTGCCGAGGGACGGGACCAGCAGGGCCAGGGCGTGGGTGCTCGCCCCGGCCAGGGCGCGGGCACCGGAGTGCGGGCGGTAGCCGAGCGCCTCCGCCACCTCGTGGATGCGCGCTCTGGTCTCGGGGCGGACGGACAGGTCCTGCCGTCCGTTGAGGACCTTGGACACGGTCGCCTTGGAGACGCCGGCTTCTCTGGCGACATCCACCAGCCTGGCCCGTACTGGCTGATCGGGCACTTCGGTTCCTCCCTGGACGGTGAGTCGGGTTGGTGAACGCTGTGTTGCGTTCGGCCTCTTGACACCTTCTGGCGCCGCAACTTAGCGTTCGCCGAAGTCTTGGTCAACCGGTTTCCTCAAGTGGATATCAGTGATATATCCATGCAGACCAGGCCGAAACGGCAGAGCTGAAACCAGCCAGTGGCAGTGGTCCGCAATCCGGACCGGCCCGATGTTCGAGATCCCGATCCATCCCCGATCCCGCCCCCCGCTCCCCCCACTTTGTTCGTCACCCCAAACTCGGTTCGAAATATCGAACGAGTCGCATGTCCGCAAACAAACCCCGCAAACACGAGATGTCGGCACCGCCGACGAATGGGTGAGGTGTGCAATGAAGCGCTCCGGGAGACTGCTCGCAGTCGCCACCACGGTCGCCGCCCTGGCGACCACGCTCGCCGCCTGTGGCGGTGGCTCCGGCTCGTCCTCCTCGGACGGGAAGGTGCACATCAAGGTCGAGGCGTGGAAGGGCGGCGGCGCGGAGCCCGCGAACGTCGCGGAGATCAACAAGGCCTTCGAGAAGGCCAACCCCGACATCAAGGTCGACTTCGAGTACATCACCGCGAACGACACCTACACCCAGAAGCTCCAGCCCGAGCTGCTGGGCGGCAAGGCCGGCGACGTGATCATGGTCGACACGGACAAGATGAACAAGTGGGGCGCCTCCGGCTACCTCGCGGACCTCTCCAAGGAGTCCTGGGCGGGCAAGATCTCCGACTCCGCAAAGCCGTTCGCGACCAGCGGCGGCAAGGTGCTGGCCATGCCGATGGAGCTGATCGGCATCGGCCTGTACGCCAACATGGACCTGCTGAAGAAGGCCGGCATCACCGAAGTCCCGTCGGACTGGCCGACGTTCCTCGCCGACCTCGCCAAGGTCAAGAAGGCCGGCATCACCCCCATCGCGCTGCCCGACAAGTCCGGCTGGACCGGCAGCTCCACCTTCCAGGCGATCGGCTCCACGCTCGTCTACCAGAAGAACAAGGAGTGGGACGCCGACTTCCTGGCCGGCAAGACCTCCTTCGGCACCGACTGGAAGACCTCCCTGGACCAGCTCAAGACCCTTGAGGACAAGGGATACGTCAGCTGGAAGAACGAGCTCGGCGTCGACGAGTGGTCGCAGGGCCCGCAGGACTTCACCGCCCAGAAGAGCGCCTTCTGGTACCAGGGCGCCTGGCAGGTCTCCAACGTCGCCAAGGCCGGCTTCCCGGTCCAGTTCACCCCCTGGCCGGCCGGCGCCGCCGGGACCAAGCCCAACGCGATGCTCTTCTCCGGCACCATGTGGGGCGTCAACTCCCAGTCCCAGCACGCCGACGCGGCCAAGAAGTACGTGGACTTCTGGTCGCAGAGCGAGAACCTCGCCAAGTACCTGGACGCCGAGCACGCCGAGTCCCCGTTCACCGGCGGTACGACCCCGGACGCCACGGAGACCAGGACCTTCAACGCCGCCTTCAACGAGGGCCGTTACCGCGTCCTGCCGTCCAACTCCTGGTACGGCGCGACCGCCGAGACCACCGTCGGCTCCAAGATCCAGGCCTTCCTGCTGGGCCAGGCCTCCGAGGCGCAGACCCTGAAGGACATCCAGACGGCGGCCTCCGCCAAGTAGACCGGCCGTACCGCCCCGTCCCGGGACCGCCGCGGTGCGGGTGCGGCCGCTTCCCCGCACCTCCCGCCCGCCCTCACCGCGGCCCCCGGCCAAGGAGGATCGATCCTCGTGTTCCACCGCCGGCGCGCCACCATGGCCGCCTTCCTGCTCCCGGCGATCGCCGTGTACAGCGTCTTCATGCTGTATCCGCTGGTCCGGGGCGTCTACCTGAGCTTCACCGACAGCCTCGGCGGCCCGGTGGCGAACTTCGTCGGGCTCGACCAGTACAAGGCGATGGCGGACGACCCGGCCATCACCGCCGCACTGTGGCACACCGTGCTCTACGCGGTCGTGGTCGTCGTCGTGCAGAACGGCCTCGGTCTGTTCTTCGCGTCGATGCTGTTCCGCCGGCCCCGGGTCCGCAAGGTGCTCAACGTCGTCCTGCTGACACCGACCCTGATCTCCCCGGTGATGGCCGCGTTCATCTGGTCGTACCTCTTCGCACCCAGCGGCGGGCTCAACGCGATGCTCGACACGATCGGACTCGGCAGCCTCCAGCACGTCTGGCTGGGCGACCCGCACACCGCGCTGTACGCGGTGGCCGCCGTCAACGTCTGGATGTTCACCGGCTACTCGTGCGCGATCTTCCTCGCCAGCTATATGAGCATGCCGGCCGAACTCCTGGAGGCGGCCGCGCTGGACGGCGCGAGCGGCTGGCGGCGGTTCCGCAGCATCGAGTGGCCGCTGCTCGCCCCCGCCCTCACCGTCAACGTCACCCTCAGCCTCATCGGCTCGCTCAAGGTCTTCGAGTTCCCGCTCGTCCTCACCAACGGCGGCCCGGCCGGCGCCACCGACACCCTGACCCTGCTGGTCTACCGGAACATCTTCGGCGGCGGGAAGTTCGCCCTCGGCGTCGCGCTGTCGGTGCTGCTCCTGGTGACCGTGGTCGTCCTGTCCAGCGCGACCAACTCCCTGCTCAGGCTGCGCGAACGGCGCATCTGACAGCGCCCCCGACGGCAGCGCTTCTGACGTCGGCGCGTGTGACGTCGTACCGCACCTGATCGATTCGGACGGATCGCCACCATGACCTCTCAACTCTCCGCAACCGCACGGGAGACCGGCCACCGGGCCGGGACACCCGGCCAGGGCGTCGCGCCCCGTACGCCGAGCCGCTGGACCCCGCGCCGTCTCGCCGGCGGCCTCGGCACCGCCCTGCTCTGCCTCGGCACCGTGCTGTTCGTGCTGCCGTTCCTCTTCACGGTCGTCACCTCGCTGCGCACCGCCGCCGATGTCGCCCGCTCGCCGCTGGGCATCCCGCACTCCTTCACCCTGAAGAACTTCAGCGACGCCTTCAGCCAGATCCACTACGGGCCGAGCACCCTCAACACCCTGCTGATCACGGGCCTTTCGTGTGTGTGCATCACCGCGCTGGGCTCGCTGGCCGGGTATCCGCTGGCCCGGATCACCGCGGGCTGGTCGACGGCCGTGTACCGGCTGTTCATCCTCGGCACCTCCATCCCGGTCTTCGTGGTGGTGGCACCGCTCTACCTGCTGATGCGGGACATGAACCTGCTCGACACCTACGCGGGCGTGGTCTTCATCTACACCGCGATCAACCTGCCGCTGGCGGTGTTCTTCTACACCAGCTTCATCCGCTCGGTCCCCACCGACCTGGAGGAGGCCGCGGCGCTCGACGGCTGCGGCGCGTTCCGCACCTTCTTCGTCGTCATCCTGCCGCTGCTGCGGCCCGTCACCAGCACCCTGCTGACCTTCGTCGCCCTGCAGATCTGGAACGACCTGCTCGTCCCGCTGGTCTTCCTCCAGGACCCGGGCAAGCGCACCGTCATGGTGAACGCCTACTCCTTCATCGACCCGCACACCGTGCAGCCGACCACCCTCTTCCCGGCCGCCCTGCTCGGCGTGCTGCCGCTGCTGGTCATCTTCATGTTCTTCCAGCGCCAGGTCGTCGCCGGCATGTCCGCGGGAGCGGTCAAGTGACCGTACGCCCCGCCCTCACCCCCCAGCTGGACCGCACCCGAGTGATGGCCATCCTGCGTTCGGCCGACGCCACCGGACTGCCCGCCGTCGCCCGCGCGCTCGCCGCCGGCGGCGTCACCTGCCTGGAGGTCACCCTCACCACCGGGGGAGCCCTGGACGCGCTCGCCCGGATCCGGGAGGAGCTCGGCTCCGCCGTCGCGGTCGGCGCGGGTACCGTCATGACCCTGGCCGACCTGCGCGACGCGGTCGCCGCCGGTGCCGAGTTCCTGGTCGCCCCCGTCGTCGAACCCGAGGTGATCCGCGCCGCCGCCGACCTCGGCATCCCCTGTTACCCGGGCGCCTGGACCCCCACCGAGGTCGCCACCGCCTGGCGGGCCGGTGCCGCCGCCGTCAAGCTCTTCCCCGCCTGCACCGGCGGACCCGCGTACCTACGGCAACTGCGCGCCCCGCTCCCGGACATCCCGCTCGTCGCGGTCGGCGGGGTGGGCCTCGCCGAGGCCGCGGACTACCTGGCCGCCGGGGCCCTGGCCGTGGGCGTCGGCTCCCCGCTGCTGCGCGGCGCGGACCTGGCCGCCGACGACCCGGAAGCCCTCGACGCGCTCACCGGGCGAGCGCGCGCCTTGCTGGAGACGGTCAGGCTCGCGGCGCGGGCCGGGAAGGGCGACCTGTGAACAACTCCGCCGACCAGCCGTACCTCGTCACCGTCGGCGAGACCCTCGCCGTCCTCTCCGCCGCCGGGCCCGGCCCCCTCGCCCTGGGCGCCGCGCTGCGCCTGGGAGTCGCCGGGGCCGAGTCCAACGTGGCCGTCGGCGTGAGCCGGCTCGGCGGCCGGGCCACCTGGATCGGCCGGGTCAGCGAGGACCAGCTCGGCGAACTCGTGCTGCGCGAGCTGCGCGCCGAGGGCGTCACCGCGCTGGCCGTCCGCGACCCCGCGCCCACCTCGCTGCTCCTCAAGGAGCGGCGCACCAGCACCCACCACCGGATGCGCTACTACCGCACCGCCACCGCCGGGGTCCGGCTCGCCCCCGAGGACATCCCCGAGCAGGTCGTCGCGGGGGCCGCGGTCCTGCACATCACGGGGATCACCCCGGCCCTCGGCGAGGACCCCGCGAGCGCGGTCCGGCGCGCGGTGCGGATCGCCAAGGACGCCGGTGTCCTCGTCTCCTTCGACATCAACTTCCGCTCCCTGCTGTGGAGCGAGGAGGAGGCCCGGCGGGCCGTACTGCCGCTGCTGCGCGACAGCGACCTGGTCTTCGCGGGACCGCACGAGGCCCGGCTCGCGGTGCCCGACCTGCACGAGCCCGCGGAACTCGCCAAGGGGCTCTGTGAGCTGGGGCCGAGCGGAGCGGTCGTGAAACTGGGCGCCGAAGGGGCGTACGCGCTCCTGGACGGGGTGTCGTACCGGCAGCCCGCGCTGCCCGTGCGGGTGCACGACTCGGTGGGCGCCGGGGACGCGTTCGTCGCCGGCTACCTCGCCGAACTGCTGGCCGGTGAGCCGCCCGAGCGCCGGCTGAGCACGGCCGCCCGGCTCGGCGCGTTCGCCGTCGCCACCACCGGGGACTGGGAGGGCCTGCCGCGGCGCGCCGAACTCGCCCTCCTCGACCACCACGACGACGTACTGCGCTGACCCCCCACCCGAGGAGCTTCCATGTCCACAGTTCTCGCCGGCTCCTACACCCCCGACACCGGGGGTGCGGGCGTCGGCCTCTCCGTCCTGAGCCTGCACGCCCGGTCGTTCACCGCCGAGGCGCCCCCGGTGCCCGCGAGCGGCGCCTCCTTCCTGGCCGCCCACCCGACCCTGCCCGTCGTCTACACCACCCACGAGTCCACCGAGGGGGCCGTCTCGGCCTTCTCGGTCCAAGGGCCGGTCGAGGGGCCGGTCGAGGGGCCGGCCCCGCTGGGCGCGCCCGTCACCAGCGGCGGCGCCAACCCCTGCCACCTCACCGTCCACCCGGACGGCGGGTGGCTGCTGACCGCCAACTACGGCACCGACACCCTCCCCGGCACGGTCGCCGTGCACCGGCTCGACGCGGCCGGCCGGATCACGGACCTCACCGACGTCGTCGAGCACAAGGGCTCGGGACCGGTCGCCGGACGGCAGGAGGGCAGCCACGCCCACCAGGTCCTGGCCGACCCGGCGGGCCGGTTCGTGCTCGCCACCGACCTGGGCGCCGACGCCGTGTTCACCTACCGCCTGGACGCGGTGAACGGCACGCTGGAACGCACGGCGGTGAACCGACTGCGCCCCGGCTCCGGACCCCGTCATCTCGCCTTCGCACCCGCCGGCGACCTGGTGTTCAGCGCCGACGAGCTGTCCTCGACGGTGACCTGCCACCGGTACGAGGCGGAGACCGGCACCCTCGTCGAGCTGTCCCGCGTGCCCGCGACGGTCGTGGCCGACGTGCCCAACCAGCCCGGCGGGATCGTCGCCTCGGACCGCTTCGTCTGGGTCACCAACCGGGGCGCCGACACGGTGGCGGCCTTCCGCGTCGACGGCACCACGCTGGTGCCCCTCGGGGAGACCCCGGCCGGCGGTACCTGGCCGCGCGGCCTGACCTCGGTCCCGGGCCACCTCCTCGTCGCCAACCAGCACGGCGGCACCCTGGCCGCGCTGCCGGTCCTGGAGTCGGGCGCGCTGGGCGAGGCGGTCGCCACGGCGGCCGTTCCGTCGGTGGTGTGCGCGCTGGTGCTGTGAGGGCTGGTGGGGTGTGAGGCCCGGTGGTGCCGGCGCTGGTGGTGTCAGGGCTGGTGAGGTGAGACCTGGAGGTGCCAGAGCCTGGTGGTGTCGGGCCTGGTGATGCGAGGCCTGGTGATGCGAGGCCTAGCGGTGTGGGGTCGCCTTCGGCAGCCAGGAGCGGTAGCGGCGCAGTTGGCGGCGCGCCCGCAGTTGTTCGGAGGCGAGGGCACAGGCCGGGCGGGTGGTGACCCTCGGCTCGGCGCCGCGGGCCATCCGGCGCAGCTGATGGCGGACCAGGGCCATGCCCGCCGCCGACGCGAGGGTCTTGTCCGACCAGGTCACCGGGGGCAGCTGCCCGTCCGCCTCGCGGCCCTGCCGCCAGCGGGCGGGCAGGTCCGGGGTCACCGCGAGCGCGGTGCCGACGCCGACCAGATCGACGCCGTCGGCCAGGACCTGCTCGGCGGAGTCCCGCCGCGTGATCCCGCCCGTGAGCATGAGCGGGAGCGGGCTGGTGGCGGCCAGATCCTTCGCCAGGTCCAGGAAGTAGGCCTCGCGGGCCCGGGTGCGGGCGTCGGCCGGGCGGCCCGACATGGCGGGGCTCTCGTAACTGCCGCCGGACAGTTCCACCAGGTCGACGCCGAGCGGTTCGAGCAGCGCGATCACCCGGCGGGCGTCCTCGACGTCGAAGCCGCCACGCTGGAAGTCCGCGGAGTTCAGCTTCACCGCGACCGCGAACTGCGGCGGCACCACGGCCCGTACCGCGCGCACGACGTCCAGGAGCAGCCGCGCCCGGTTCTCCAGCGGGCCGCCCCACCGGTCGGTACGCCGGTTGACCAGCGGGGACAGGAACTGGGACAGCAGATAACCGTGCGCCGCGTGGATCTGCACCCCGTCGAAACCGGCTTCTGCGGCGCGCCGCGCGGTGACCGCGAACCGCCGCACCGTGGCCTCGATCTGCTCCGGCGTCATGGCGGTCGGCCGGCCGAACCGCTTGCTGTGCCTGCCCAGGTCGACGCGCACGTCCGACGGTCCCCAGACGACCCCGGGCATGCCGGCCTGGATCTGGCGGCCGGGGTGGTTGATCTGCATCCACAGCGCCGCGCCCCCGGCCCGGCCGGCCCTCGCCCACTCGGCGAACGGCTCCAGCGGTGTCACCTCGTCGAGCACGACGCCGCCCGGGCCGGTCAGCGCCTCGGCGTGCACCATGACATTGCCGGTGATCAGCAGCCCGGCGCCGCCGGCGCCCCAGCGCCGGTAGAGCGAGAGCAGCCGGTCGTCCGGGAGCTGCCCGGCACCGGCCATCCCCTCCTCCATGGCCGCCTTCGCGATCCGGTTGCGCAGGACCGCCCCGGACCGCAGGTGCAGGGGCGAGAACAAGGGGCTGGACATGCGGGGTCTCCTCTCGGCCGCCGTAGAATGTGTGCGGCGCCAACAATGTGTACGACGCTCACATTAGGTCGCCGATGTCAGCACTGTAAACATCGCTGAGGGTGACCCATGACACCGTCGACCGACTCGTACCATCACGGCGATCTACGGGCCGCCTGCCTGCGCGCCGCCCGGGAGCTGCTGGAGGAGGACGGCAGCGGCGCGCTGTCGCTGCGGGCGGTGGCGCGGCGGGCCGGGGTCTCGCCCACGGCCCCCTACCGCCACTACGCGGACCGCGACGCACTGGTCTCCGCCGTCGCCGCGGAGGGCTACCGCGAACTCGCCGGGTACCTCACGGCAGCGCACCCCGCGCCGTCGGCCCCCGACGACCTCGTCGCCGTCGCCGTGGCCTACGTCCGGTTCGCCCTCGACCACCCGGCGCTGTTCCGGTCGATGTTCGCGGAGCCGTGCGACCCCGGCAGCGCCGAACGCGTCGAGGCGACCGCCGTGATCTCCGCGTACGTCGACACCCTCGTCGCCGACGCCTTCCCCGGCGACACCCGGGACGGACTGCCGACCGCGGTGTGGGCCCTGGTCCACGGGCTGGCGTTCCTGTTCCTGGACGGCAAACTCGACGCCGCCACACCGGAGGCGGTCGCCGAGCAGGTCCGCGTCACGGTCCGGGCGGTGCTCAGCCTCGGGTGAGTGCGCATGGACGACTTCGCAGCGGGTGACCCTGCCCGGGTGGCTCCGGCGCGGCCCCGGATCAGCGCGCGGCCGTGTCGTCCGGACCGGCGGACAGCGCGCCGCGCGGCCGGCCGCGCGAGGTGACACCGAGCTTCGCGAAGACCTTGCCCAGGTGGTACTGGACCGTCCGCGGGCTGAGGAACAGCCGTACCCCGATCCCGGGGTTGGACAGGCCCTCCCGGGCCGGCCGTGCTGTCCGGGCCTCCTGGGGCGTCGGTTCGACCGTGCTGGTCACGGCCCGCTTGCGGGCGCTCTCCCCGGTGGCGCGCAGCTCGCGGCGGGCCCGAGCCGCGAAAGCCGCCATCCCCATGGACTCCAGCATGCCGTGCGCGACACGGAGTCGGGTGCGCGCGTGGGCGCGGCGCCGCTGCCTGCGGCTCGGCCGTCGGACCACGCCGTAGCGCCGGGTGCCGCCCGGTCAGACCTCCATCACGGTGTCGCAGTCCGGGCAGGCCACGGAAGCGTGTTCCGCGGGGTACCAGGGCTCTCCGGGGTGTTCGGAGGGCCGGCGGCCGGTCGTCTCCATGGCGAAGGTGTCCTTGCCGCAGAGCGTTCGGGGTCCCGCGACGGTGTGCGATCCCGGGGCCGCGGGAGCCACGTGCACCCTGCGGACGCGCCGCTGTGCGCCACCCGACGCTGCCGCCGGCCGGTCGAGTTCGTTGACGACGATCTCGGTCATGTCTCCACCGTAGGCGGGGACCTTCCTCAGGTGTCCGCGACGCGTACGACCGCCAGCGTGATGTTGTCGGGGCCGCCCGCCGCGATGGCGGTCTTCCACAGCTCGAAGGCCGCCCGGCCGTCGTCGTGCTCCCGGATCACCTCGTCGAGTACGTGCTGCGGCACCGGGTCGGTCAGGCCGTCGGTGCAGATGAGGTAGCGGTCGCCGGCAGACAGGGGCACGGTCGTCACATGGGGCTGGACGGCGCGGTACGCGAGCGTGCCGCCCAGGCACTGGGTGACGAGGTGCGTGGTGTGCCGCCCCTGTTCGAGCGGGGGGCTGTCGTCGACGCTCACCTGGCGCAGCCCGTCGGGAGCGGCCGCGAAGACCCTGCTGTCGCCCACGTTGAACACCGTCAGCGAGTCCGGCTGCACAACGACCCCGGCGACCGTGGTCCCCATGGTGGCGAGGTCGCCTCCTTCGCCGCCACCGGCCTCGTGCACGGCGCGGTTGCAGGCGTTCAGGGCGTCGCGGACGGCGTCCTCGCCGCTCAGGGCGGGGCCGATCGACGCCATCCGGCGGGCCACCAGGGCGCTGGCCACGTCGCCGCCGGGCTGCCCGCCGAGCCCGTCGGCGACGGCGACGACGAGGGGCGTCCCGAGCGGGAAGACCAGGGTCTGCGAACTCTCGGTCACCGTGGCGCACAGGGTCCACGGCCCGATCACAAGGCTGTCCTCGTTCCGTTCGCGGAGCAGCCCGGGGTGGCTGAGCGCGCTCACAGCCGCGTATCGCATGGGACGCCACCGCCTTCCCGCACGGGCCACGGCGGTCGGTCGACTCGCCGCGCGGCGACACTCTCACCTTCTCACGCCTTGACGGCGCCGGAGAGCATGCCCGAGATGAAGTGACGTTGCAGGAAGACGTACAGCGCGACCACCGGCAGGGCGACGATGATGGACGCGGCCGCCAGCAGGGAGTACTGGGTGGTGTGCTCGCTCTGGAAGAACGCCAGGCCCAGGGGTGCGGTGCGCTTGTTCTCGTCGGTGATCATGACCAGCGGCAGCAGGAACTCGTTCCAGGTCCACATGAACACCAGCATCGCCATCGTCAGCAGGGCGGGACGGCTGGTGGGCACGAGGATCCGCCACAGGAGCCGCCAGTCCGTGGCGCCGTCCAGGCGGGCCGCCTCGATGATGCTGACCGGCACCGAACGGAAGAAGTTGCGCATCCAGAAGACGCCGAACGCGAGGGACTGGGCGGTCTGCGGCAGGATCAGCGCCCAGTAGGAGTCGGTGAACCCGGCGTCGCGCAGGTTGAAGTAGAGCGGGATGACGAACGCCTCGGGCGGGACCATCAGGCCGATCAGGGTGATGTAGAAGAGCAGCGACCGGCCGGGGTAGTCGAAGTGCGCGAAGGAGAACCCGGCGAGGATGGCGAGGAGGGCCGTGAGGACCACCACCGCCACCGCGACCAGGACGCTGGAGCCCAGGTAGGTGGCGAAGTGGCCCTGGTGCCAGGCGGTGGTGAAGTTGCCGAAGTCGAGGTGGTGGGGCCAGGTGAAGGACGGGGACGCCTGGGCGGCGGGGGTGAGGGCCGAGGCCACCACGCCGATCAGCGGGACCAGGGCCAGCCCGGCGAAGACGGTCAGGACGACGTAGTTGAGCGCGCGTTCGCGGGCGGAGATCATGTCCCGTCCTCCTCGGGCTGGAGCTTGGTGATCAGGAAGGTGATGAGCAGGATCACCGCGGTCAGCACGACGGCGATGGCACAGGCCGAGCCGACCTGGCCGGTGCCGAAGGCCCGGTTGTAGACCTCGAAGGCGGGCAGGCTGGTCGCGTTGCCGGGGCCGCCGTGGGTGGCGACGTACACCAGGTCGAAGGTCTTCAGGGCGGCGATCACGGTGAGGGTGAGGGCGACGGTGATCTGGCCGCGCAGGCCGGGGAGGGTCACGGCGAAGAACTCCCGTACGAGGCCTGCCCCGTCGAGCTTTGCCGCCTCGTACAGCTCCCCCGGGATCTGGCCGATGCCGGCGATGAACAGCACCAGGCACAGGCCGATCTCCAGCCAGGTGCCGATGAACCCGACGGACGGCAGCGCGGTGGAGAAGTCGCCGAGCCAGGGGCGGGCGACGGCCTTCAGACCGATGGCGCGCAGGGCGGTGTTGAGGACGCCGTCGGGGGCGTAGATCGCCGTCCAGGCGGTCGCGGTGACGACCATGGCGACGACCTGCGGCAGGAAGATCAGCGCGCGGAAGACCGAGACCCCGCGCAGCCGGGAGGCGCGGGTGGTGATCGCGGCCAGCATCAGGGCGAGCGCGATCGGCAGGACCGAGAAGAAGAGGATCAGGACGAAGGAGTGCAGGAATCCGGCGCGCAGCTGCGGGTCCCGGGCGATCTCGGTGTAGTTGGCGAACCCGGCCCAGGTGGAGGCGGAGATGCCGTCCCAGTGGAAGAGGGAGATCTGGACCAGCTGGCCGAGCGGGATCAGGAGGAAGACCGTGAGGACGGTCAGGGCGGGAAGGGCGTAGAGGTAGCCCTTCCACTGGACGCGGCCGCGGCGCCGGGCCGGGCGCCCGCCGGGGGCGTCGGCCTGGCGCTTGCGTGCCGTCGGGCGGTGTGCGGTGACAGCCATGAGGGGGTGTGAGCCTTAGCTGCCCTGCTGGAACTGGGCGTAGTCGGACTGGAGTTGGGCGCCGAAGGCCTGCGGTGTGAGCTGTCCGGCGGTCAGTTCCTGGACGGCGGCGGTGAGGGTGTCGTAGAAGGTCGGGGTGGTGTAGTCGAGATAGGGCAGCAGGCCGTCCTTCTCGCTGACCGCCTTCCATTCGGCGAGGATGTCGGCGTCGACGGTGCCCGCGGCGGGCTTGTAGTCGGCCTGCGGGAGGGCGGGCAGGTTGCCGTTGTCGGCGAGGACCTTCATGCCGTTGCTGTCGGCGAGGAAGTTGATGTAGGCGGCGGCCACGTCGGGGTGCTTGGACTTGGAGGTCATGGCCCAGGCGAGGCCTTCACCGCCCTGGGTGAGCGGGGGCTGGCCGGCGGCGGGGCTGAGCGCGGTGAAGCCGACGTTCGTCTTCATCTTGGGTTCGAGTACGGCGGCCTGCCAGGTGCCGTCGACCAGGAAGAGCGACTTTCCGGCGGCGAAGTTCGCGACCGCCTGGTCCTTGCTCTCCCCGTTGAAGCCGGAGCCGAGGTAGCCCTTGTCGGCCCAACCGCGCAGCGTGGTCGCGGCCTTCAGGCTGCCGGGGTCGGTCCACTTGGCGCCGCCCTCGTCGAACACCAGCTTGCGGACCTCGGCCTTGCCGGCGGTGGCCGCCTGGACGACACCGAAGATGTGGATGCCGGGGCTTTTGTCCGCGTCGCCGTAGGAGAGGGGCTGGAGCCCGGACGACTTGGCCTTGGCGAGGGCGGTCTCGAAGCCCGTGAGGGTGGTGGGGACGGTCAGGCCGAGGGACTTGAGCTTGGCCTTGTTGTAGTAGATGCCGACGATCTCACCGGTCTGGGAGACCCCGTACAGGTTGCCGGTCTTCCAGGTCCTGCCGTCGGCGGAGAAGCGGTTGAGGTCGAGCAGCTGGGAAGGGAAGGAGGTGTCCCAGCCGTAGACCTTGGCGTAGCTGTCCACGGGCTGGAGGAGTCCGGCCTTCACGAAGGCGCCCATGTCGGGGTAGCCCTGGTTGGCCTGGACGACGTCGGGCGGGTTCGAGGAGGAGAGGGCGAGCTTGAGGGTGGTCTTGAGGTCGGAGAAGGACCGGGAGACGCGTTTGATCGTGACGTTCGGGTACTTCGCCATGAACGCCTTGTTGAGCGCTTCGGTGGAGGCGTCGGTGCCCGGGTCGGTGTTCTGGTCCCACTCGGTGAGAGTGACCTTGCCGGCCTTGGCGACGTCCGTGGACACCGGTCCGGCGGTCTTGTCCGCGCCGCCGGCCGACGAGTTGCCGCCGGGGCCGGGCGAGCAGGCCGCGACGGCCGTCAGCAGGCCGGTGACGAGGGCGGCCGCGGCGACGCGCCGGGCGGAACGGCCTCGGGTTCTCTCGGACATGGAGTGGTCCTCCTGGTGCTGGTGGAGCTGAGCGGGCGGTACGGGGGTTCCCGGACGGTGCGCGGGAACCCGGCGGCCGGCAGACGACGGCCGGTGGGGTATGTGGGATGTCCGGCGCAGTGGCTCCGGCGGAGCGTCAGCGCAAGATCGCGCGTATCCGCTCGACGTCGTCGCCGGGGATGCCGGACTTCTCGGTGAAGCCGGAGATCTCGGTGAGGAAGGCGTCGACGGCCGCCCGGTGCGGGGCGGCGGCCGCGCCGCCCAGGCTCCGCACCGACAGGGCGGCGCACAGTCCGGCGAAGCGGAGGCGGGTGGCCAGCGGCCAGCCGTGGCTGAGGCCGGTGATGAAGGCGGCGGTGAAGACGTCGCCGGCGCCGGTGGGGTCGACGGCGGGCACGCTGGGGGCGGGGATCCGGACCAGTTCGCCGGTGACGCCGTCCACCGCGACCGCGCCGCGCGGGCCGTCGGTCACGACGACGTCCGCCACCAGGTCGTCCAGGACCTTCACGGCCTCCTCGACCGTGCCGGTGCGGGTGTAGCTGGTGGCCTCGACCGCGTTGCAGACGAACACGTCCACCTCGGCGAGCCGGGTGAGCAGCTCGGGCGACCAGCGGCCGGTGGGGTCCCAGCCGACGCCGCCCACCACCCGGGTGCCCCGGGCGCGCAGCCGGGAGACCCAGCCGGGCAGTGGCCTGCCGATGGTGAGCTGCACGAAGCGGGCGTCGGGCAGTTCGCCGTCCCACACCTGCGGGCGCCGGGCACCCTCCTCCTCGTAGGTGATGAAGGTGCGGTCGTGCTCGTTGGTCGCGGCGACCGTGACCGGGGTCTGCACGGCGGGGTCGCGGCGCAGCCAGGAGAGGTCGAGGTTCTGCTCGCGGGCGAGTTCGGTCACGAGGTGGTCGCCGAGGAAGTCGGTGCCGATCACGGCGAACAGCCCGGTGCGCAGCCCCAGCCGGGCCGCGGCCACACTCCGGGTCGCGGTGCCGCCGGGCACGACGGCGAACCGGTCCGCGTACACCTCGCCGCCCGGCGCGGGCAGGTGCGGGATGCCGGCGAAGACCAGGTCGCAGAAGACTTCGCCGGCGAAGAGCACATCGACCACGGATACCGCCTCCGTCCGGTGCCAGCACAAGAAGTGCTCAACTATGAGCATCGCTCACGCGATATGACAAGAGTCAGTCAGTTACGAGAAGGTTTCCCGTCGTCAGATGACTGAAGTCAGTCATCCGGTGCTATCTTCACTGCGTGACTTCACGCAACAGACACGCGAAGATCGTGGAATCCCTCCGCACGACCGGAGTGGCCTCGGTGCGCGAACTCGCCGAGCGGCTCCAGGTCAGCGAGTCCACGATCCGCCGGGACCTGATCGAGCTGGACCGCAACGGCGAACTGGTGCGCACCTACGGGGGCGCCGCCATGTCCCCGCGGGCCGTCCTGGACGGCACCGCTCAGGAGCCGGAGGAGGCCGAGATCCCCTTCGACGTGGTCGCCACCCGCGACCAGGCGATGAAGGAGGCCATCGCGGAGGAGGCCGTGAAGCTCGTCGAGGACGACAGCGTGGTCGTCCTGGACATCGGCACCACCCCCCAGGCCATCGCCCGGAGGCTGCGCGGCCGTCCGGTCACGGTCATCACCAGCAGCCTCGCCGTGCTCGACGAGCTCCGTCACGATGAGGCGGTACGGCTGGTGATGCTGGGCGGGGTGCTGCGCCGCAACTACCAGTCCCTGGTCGGTTCCCTGACCGAACAGGCACTGCGTCAGGTCAGTGCCGACCTGCTGTTCCTCAGCTGCACAGGGGTGCGTCCGAGCGGTCACGTGGTGGACAACATGGCGGTCGAGGCACCTCTGAAGCAGGCCATGATCGAGACGGCCGGGCAGGTCGTCCTGGTTGCCGCCGAGACCAAGTTCCCGGGCACCGGCTCGCTGCGCGTGTGCCCGCTGTCGGACATCGACGTCCTGATCACGACCGGCGGTGCCGATCCCGACACGCTCCAGCTCTGCCGCGAGGCGGGTGGAAAGGTGATACTCGCATGAAGTTGACCGTCCTCGGCGGCGGCGGATTCCGCGTGCCGTACGTCTACCAGGCCCTGCTGGGCGACCAGGGCAGCCCCCGTATCGACGACGTCTGGCTCTACGACACCGATCCGGCTCGTCTCAAGGCGATGGCCGAGGTGCTCGCCCGGTTCGCCGACGGCCGGCCCGACGCCCCCCGGGTCACGGTCAGCACCTCCCTGGACGACGCCCTGGAGGGCAGCGACTTCGTGTTCGCGGCCATCCGGGTGGGCGGCCTCGCGGGCCGGATGTGCGACGAGCGGGTGGCGCTGGACCTGAACGTCCTCGGCCAGGAGACCACCGGCCCGGGCGGTCTCGCCTACGGCCTGCGCACCATCCCCGTGATGCTCGACATCGCGCACCGCGTGCGCAGACTCGCGCCCGACGCGTACGTCATCAACTTCACCAACCCGGCCGGGATGATCACCGAGGCGATGCAGAGCGTCCTCGGCGACCGCGTCCTGGGTATCTGCGACACCCCGTCCGGCCTCGGCCGCCGTATCGCCACGACACTCGGACTCGACCCGTCCCGGGCCCAGTTCGACTACGTCGGCCTCAACCACCTCGGCTGGATGCGCCGGGTGCTGCACGACGGCGAGGACGTACTGCCCCGGCTGCTCGCCGACGACCAGCGCCTCGGCAGCCTGGAGGAGGGCGTGGTCTTCGGCAAGGACTGGCTGCGCGACCTGGGCCTGATCCCCAACGAGTACCTGTACTACTACTACTTCAACAGGGACGCCGTCCGTTCCATCCTCGACGCCCCGCAGACCCGCGGCGAGTTCCTCGCCCGGCAGCAGCGGGAGTTCTACGAGCGGGTGACCGAGGCCGCCGGAGGCTCGGCCGTGCGGCTGTGGCGGGACACCGTCGCCAACCGCAGCGCCAACTACATGGCCGAGGCCAAGGGAGCCGTCCAGGGCGAGGCCGAGGCCGCCGCGGACTTCCAGCCCGACCCCGCGCACCAGGGCTACGCCGGCGTCGCCCTCGGGGTGATGGCCGCGATCAGCCGCAACGAACGCGCGACGATGATCCTCAACGTCCGCAACGGCACGACCGTGTCCGCGCTCCCCCAGGACGCCGTCGTCGAGGTCCCGGTGACCGTCGACGCCAACGGTGTCCACCCGCTCACCGTCACCCAGCCCGACCTCCACCAGGCCGGTCTGATGCAGCAGGTCAAGGCGGTCGAGCGGCTCACGATCAGCGCGGCCGTCACCGGTTCCCGCACCGACGCGGTCAAGGCGTTCTCGCTCCATCCCCTGGTCGACTCGGTCAACGTCGGCCGTCAGCTTCTCGACGGATACATCGACAGCATTCCCGAGGTGGCGGCCGTGTTCGCAGGCGGGCGGGGCTAGCGTGGAAGTTGTCATCGTTTTGGATGCCGCGGCGGGTGGCGAGCTGATCGCCGAGGCCATGGCGCGGCTGCTGCGGCGCAAGCCGGACGCGCTGCTCGGGGTGGCCACGGGTTCCA
>NZ_JBIWOA010000047.1:0-86570 GCF_044767525.1 Streptomyces sp. NPDC101234
TGCTTTGTGCCGTTTTTATATTTGTGGGGCGTGGGTTGGTTCCCGCGCCAGAATTCCGTGGGGGGGGGGTTCGGGACCGAGACCCCCTCGGGGTTGGCCGCCGCCGGCGGCAACCCCTGTGGCGTTCGCGGACCGTCAGCGGGCGGCGTCGGCGGGGACCAGGTGGGTCTCGGCCGCGTGCCGGAACGCCGGGAGCAGGGCATGGCGGTCGCCTGCCCGGCCGGCCAGGACGACCTGGACGGGCTCGGCGTCCTCGACCGGGATCACGGCGATGTCCGGCCGCAGGCTGCCGCGGAACCCGGCCGGCGCCAGAGACACCACCTCACCGCTGGCGACCAGCTCCAGCTTGTCCTCCAGCGTCTCCACCAGGGCGCCCAGATTGGTGTGGCCGGCGGGATTCGCCCCGATCCGGTCGGCTCCCGCGAAGCGGGGGAGGGGTTGGTCGGCGAAGTCCGCGAGCGTGACCGACTCCTTGCCGGCCAGCGGGTGGCCGACCGGGACCAGGAGGACGCGCGGCTCGTCGTAGAGGACCCGGACGTCCAGGTCGTCGGCGGAGAACAGGAACCGGGACACCACGACATCGACGCGGTGGTCGAGCAGCGCGTCGCGCGGCTCGTTCCAGTCCACGTGCAGGGTGCGGATGTCGGCCCGCGGGTGGCGCCGGCGCAGCTCGCGTACGGCCGGGGTGACGATCTGGTGGGTGGTGTAACCGACGGTGAACGGGCCGTGTGCGGCGGCGGAGCGGGCGCTCGCGGTGGCCCGGGCGGCGGTCCGCAGCAACTCCCTGGCCTGCGGCAGAAAGGTCTCCCCGGCCTCGGTGAGCCGGGTGCCGCGCGAGGTGCGGTCAAGGAGCCGGACGTCCAACTCCCGCTCCAGACGCCGGATCTGACGGCTCAGCGAGGGCTGGGCGAGATGCAGCGCCTCGGCGGCGCGGCCGAAGTGCAGTTCCTCGGCGACCACGGTGAAGTAGCGCACCAGGCGCAGCTCCAGGTCCACCGGCGGTACAGGGGAATCGGGCACCCCTCGACTGTAGCTCCCGCCCGACTCCGGCCGCTGTGAACGCTGTGAACTGCGGTCATGACCGAAGGAGCATCACCCGGTACGGAACAGGTCTTGGACCCGGGCACCGGGCCGGACGCACGCTGGAGCCGTTCCAGATCTTTCACTCTCCGTGAGGTGATTCGTCATGCGTGTGTTCGTCACCGGTGCCACCGGGTTCATCGGCAGCGCGGTGGTCCGCGAACTGCTCGGCGCCGGGCACCAGGTGCTCGGCCTCGCCCGTTCGGACGCGGCCGAGGCGGCCCTGAAGGAGGTGGGGGCACAGGCGCACCGGGGCGACCTGGACGACGTCGACGGACTGCGGGTCGCGGCGGACGCCACGGACGGCGTGGTCCACACGGGCTTCAACCACGACTTCTCCGACCCGCACGGCGCCCTGCGCACCGAACTGGCGGCCCTGGCCGCCTTCGGCGACGCGCTCGCCGACTCCGGCCGCCCGCTCGTCATCAGCTCCGTGACCGGTCTGCTCACCCCGGGCCGGCTCGGCACCGAGGCGGACGGGCCCGACCCCGCGGCGCCCGGCGCGCACCGGGGCGAGTCGGAGCGGGCGGCCCTGGCCCTGGCCGACCGCGGGGTGCGGGTCTCCGCGATCCGGCTCCCGGGCGTGCACGGCGTCGGCGACCACGCCTTCGTCCCGCACCTGATCGCCATCGCCCGGGACAAGGGCGTCTCCGCGTACCTGGGCGAGGGCGTCAACCGCTGGTCGGCCGTGCACCGCCTGGACGCCGCCCGTCTCTACCGCAAGGCCCTGGAGACGGCCCCGGCCGGTGCGGTGCTGCACGCGGCCGCCGAGGACGGCGTACGGGTGCGCGACATCGCCGAGGTCATCGGCCGCCGTCTCGACGTACCGGCCGTCTCCCTCGCGCCTGAGGAGGCGGCCACCCACTTCGGCTGGATCGGCCGCTTCGTCGGCAACGACAACCCCACGTCGAGCGCCGCGACCCGGGAGCGGTACGACTGGCGGCCCGAGCAGCCAGGACTGCTGGCCGACCTGGATCAGGACCACTACTTCGACTGAGCCTCCCGGGGCCTGAGGTCAGCCCACCTTCGTGTCGGATTTCCGCCAGCATCGGCCCCCTCCGGTGGCCGATGCTGGTCTCATGCAGACAGGGATGCACCTCGACCGAGAGCACTGCGTACGGGCCGTGCAGTCGAAGGACGCGCGGTTCGACGGCTGGTTCTTCACGGCCGTCCTGACGACCCGTATCTACTGCCGGCCCAGTTGCCCGGTGGTTCCGCCCAAGCCCCAGAACATGACGTTCTACCCGAGTGCGGCCGCCTGCCAGCAGGCCGGGTTCCGGGCCTGCAAGCGCTGCCGCCCCGACACCAGCCCCGGCTCCCCGGAGTGGAACCAGCGCGCCGACCTGGTCGCCCGCGCCATGCGGCTGATCGCCGACGGGGTCGTGGACCGCGAGGGCGTGCCGGGCCTCGCCACCCGCCTCGGCTACAGCCCCCGGCAGGTCGAACGCCAGCTCCTCGCCGAACTCGGCGCCGGACCGCTGGCCCTGGCCCGCGCCCAACGGGCCCAGACCGCCCGCCTGTTGATCGAGACGACCGCCCTGCCGATGGCGGAGATCGCCTTCGCGGCCGGCTTCTCCTCGATCCGTACCTTCAACGACACCGTCCGCGAGGTCTTCGCGCTCTCGCCGACGGAGCTGCGCGACCGCCGCCCGAAGTCGGCACAGCTCGCCCCCGGCACGCTCACCCTCCGCCTCCCGTTCCGCGCCCCCCTCAACCCCGACAATCTCTTCGGGCACCTCGCCGCCACCGCCGTACCCGGCGTCGAGGAGTGGCGGGACGGCGCCTACCGGCGGACCCTGCGGCTGCCGTACGGCCATGGCATCGCCGCCCTCACCCCGAGGCCCGACCACATCGCCTGCCGGCTCACCCTCAGCGACCTGCGGGACCTGCCCGTCGCCATCAGCCGCTGCCGCCGCATGCTCGACCTGGACGCCGACCCGGTCGCCATCGACGACCAGCTGCGCACCGACCCCTTCCTGGCCCCGCTGGTGGACAAGGCACCGGGACGGCGGGTGCCGCGCACGGTCGACGAGGCGGAGTTCGCCGTCCGGGCCGTGCTGGGCCAGCAGGTCTCCACGGCCGCCGCCCGCACCCACGCGGCGCGCCTGGTGACCGCCCACGGCACACCGGTGGACGACCCGGAGGGCGGCCTCACCCATCTCTTCCCGTCCCCCGAGGCGCTGGCGGAGGTGCCCCCCGACTCCCTGGCGATGCCTCGCACCCGCCGCACCACCTTCACCACGCTGGTCGGCCAACTCGCCGACGGCACCCTCCACCTGGGCGTGGAGAGCGACTGGGCGGAAGCCCGCGCGAAGCTTTTGGCGCTCCCCGGCTTCGGCCCCTGGACCGTCGACGTCATCGCCATGCGCGCCCTCGGCGACCCCGACGCCTTCCTCCCCACCGACCTCGGAATCCGCCGCGCCGCCCAGGAACTGGGCCTGCCCGGCACCCCGGCCGCCCTCACCGCACGCGCGGCGGCCTGGCGCCCCTGGCGGGCCTACGCCGTCCAGTACCTGTGGGCGACCGACAGTCACCCGATCAACTTCCTTCCCGTGTGAGGACCTTGCCATGAAGAACCACACAGTCACCGGCAGCCCCTACGGCCCCCTCACCCTCGTCGCCGAGGACGGCACCCTCTGCGGCCTCTACATGGAGGACCAACGCCACCGCCCGCCCGAGGAGACCTTCGGTACCCGCGACGACGACCTCTTCGCCGAAACCGAGGAACAGCTCTCCGCCTACTTCGCCGGCGAGTTGAAGGAGTTCACCGTCGAACTGCGCCTGAACGGCACCCCGTTCCAGCGCAGCGTCTGGGAGCAACTGCGCCTGATCCCCTACGGCGAGACCCGCTCGTACGGCGAACTTGCCGAAGGCCTGGGCAATCCCCAGGCCTCCCGCGCGGTCGGCCTCGCCAACGGCAAGAACCCGGTCGGCATCATCGTGCCCTGCCACCGAGTGATCGGCGCCAACGGCAGCCTCACCGGCTACGGCGGCGGCCTCCCCCGCAAACGACGCCTACTGGACTTCGAACGGGGAGCGGGGCTCTTCTGACCGGGCTCTTCCTTCTCACCCTGGGGAAGGACGGCGCGGAACTCCCGGTCAGCCGAGGTTGTTCGCGGCGGGCCTGCGCGTCGGCCGGGCTGTCGAACGCCTCGATGGCGTCGCCGCGTTCGACGTCCCCCTTGGCGGTGACGGTCCCGGACAGCTTCGCCGTGCTCACGTCGGCGGAGACCTTGGTGAAGTGTGTAAGGGATGTGGCTGAGTTGTGATGCCGTGTTCGGGTGCTGCGGGTCCTATCCCAGGTCGAAGGTGTTGGGTAGGCCCAGGCGGTAGCGCAGCTCGTCGACGCGTTTCAGGGGTTCCATCTCCGGTGGCCGGAACAACTCCCAGATGTGACACCGTTCGGCGTCGGAGGCGTCCGCGTCCAGGAGTGCGTTGACGGCGCGGCGTGCGGACTCGTTGGCGCCCTCCATGGTCGCCAGGTCCACATCCGTACGGACGTAGTCGCCCGCGAGGAAGAAGTTCCGGACCGCCGTCCTCGCCGACGGGCGGTGGTAGAGCGTGCCGGTGGGGTGGATGAGGAGCTGCTCGCGGTTCTGCGGGTCGGGGCCGCCGAGGCCGGTCACCGCCGGGTCCATGAACCAGCCGAGCCGGTCCTCGTCCCTGAGCGTCGTCTTGCCCGAGTCGTTCAGCCCGTCCTTCAGCTGGGCCCACAGCTCGGCGACGATCTCGTCCTTGGTGCACTCGCGGGCCGTCTTGCCGTACAGGATGCCGGGCTTGTCCCACTCGGAGATGATCGTGGACAGGCACTCATGGGCCTGCCCGTCCCCGTAGTCGCGCGCGAAGTCCCGTACGTCCCAGAACTGGGACTGACCGATTCCGGTGACCGCCCAGGGCGAGTCGAGGCAGTTGATGTGGCCGTGCACGACGGGGGTGGGCGTGCGCAGGTAGAACATCACGCCGGTCATCCAGTCCGTCTTCAGCGCGTCGCACCGCCCGAGTTGGGGGTCGGCGGCGCGCAGGGCCGGGCCCCAGGTCACGCGGGCGTGCTCGACCGGGAGGGCGGAGACGTAGTGGTCGGCGGTGACGGTGCGCTGCCGGCTGCCGTCGCGCGCCGCGACCCGTACGCCGGTGACCCGGCCGCCGTCGTACACCACCTCCCGGACCTCGGTGCCGAGCACGAACTCGACGCCGAGGGAGCGCAGATGCGTCTCCCAGGGGTCGATCCAGGCCTCGCTGGTCGGGGCGTTCAGCACCCGGTCGACGTCCGCGTCGCCGTCCAGGCCGCGGCCGAGCAGGCCCCACAGGATGAGGGCCTCGATGATGACGCGGCCGACGGTGCGGGTGGAGGCGATCTCGGCGCGGGTGGCGACGAGGTTGCGGGTCTGGCCGATGCCGAGGAGCACCTGGTACTCGCGGCTCATCTCGCCGGCGCGGATGAAGTCCCACCAGGCGACCTTCTCCCACTGGTTCTCGCGGCGGGCGTCGCAACTGGTGAGGTGGACCAGGAGGCGGTCGGCGAAGTAGGCGGCCTCGTGGGCCGGGAGGTGGGTGGCGAGGTCCAGTACGGACAGGATCTGGTCGCGGATCCAGGACGGGGTGAGGTCGCCGGGGGCGGGCGGGGTGGTGGCGCGGCGGAGCGGGAAGTGCAGGTCCGGGCGGCCGGAACCGCGGGCGAACAACTCCTCCGTACCGTTGCGGAGGTTGCCGTGGACGCCGTTCGTGTTGCCGGGGAAGGGGATGCGGCGCATGGTGTCCGGCAGGTTCCGGTAGAAGCCGGGGAAGAAGCGGAAGCCGTGCTCGCCGGGAAGCGGCTTGCGGCCGCCCGTTCCGGTCCCGGGGACGTCCATCGAGCGGGCCTTGCCGCCGAGGACGTCGTAGAACTCGTAGACCGTGACCTCGTAGCCGCGTTCGGCGAGTTCGTGGGCGGCGCTGAGGCCGGAGACTCCGCCGCCGAGAACGGCGACACGCCTTCCGGACGAAGCCGCGGCCGCACTGCCGGCGGCGCACAGGGCGCCGGCCGTTCCCCCGCCGACGACTCCGGCGACCGCCCCTCCGGTCGCCGTCAGAAAACGTCTGCGGCTGTGCCGGTTGTGCCCCTGAGACTGCTGCGCGTGTTCTGCTGCCATGAGAACTGGAGGGTAGGGAGGGGCTCCGGAAGCCGGAACCACTTTTCCCTGTCACCCACAGCATCCTCACACACACGAAGAGACAGCGATGCCGGGTGTTCCGGCCTCAGCCCTGCAACCGCCGGAGCAGTTCGGGCAGTGCGGCGCCGATCGGTTCCCGGACGACTTCGTCGGCCCGTTCGTCGTACGGTGTCGGCTCCGCGTTGACGATGATCAGCCGGGCGCCGTGGTCGGCGGCGACACCCACGAGGCCGGCGGCGGGCTGTACCTGCAGACTGCTGCCCACGGCGATGAACACCTGGCACGCCTTGCTGATGGCGAGCGCCTCGCCGAGTACCACCGGGTCCAGGCGCTCGCCGAACATCACGGTCGCCGACTTGAGGATCCCGCCGCATTCCAGACAGGGCGGATCGTCCTCGCCGGCCTCGACACGGGCGAGCGCGTCCGCCATCGGCCCGCGCGCATGACACTGCGTGCACACCACCTGCCGTGCGGTGCCGTGCAGTTCGAGCACCTTGCGCGCGGTCACACCACCGAGCTGGTGGAGCCCGTCGACGTTCTGCGTGATGACCCTGACCGGCACCCCGGACCGCTCCAGATCGGCCACGGCCCGGTGCGCGGCGTTCGGCTCGGCGAGGAGCGCGCGGTTCTTGAGGCGCATCTGCCACGACCGCCGCCGGATCTCGGGATCGCCCATGTAGTACTCGTAGGTGACGAGCTTCTCGGCTTCGGGATCCTTGCGCCACAGGCCGTTGGGACCGCGATAGTCAGGAATCCCGGAATCGGTGGAGATGCCCGCGCCACTCAGGATGGCGACGAGAGGCTTGTTCATGCGCCGAGCCTAGGACGCCCGCACGGTCGGCGGCGAACGGATAATCGGGGACTACGTGACCGGGGACCACATGCCGAGCCACTGCTCGGCGCTCCAGGCCTCGAACCGCTCCACCTCGGTGAACCCCAGTTTTGCCGCGAGACGCATCGAGCGGGCGTTGGCGGTCTGGGTGGTGAGCACCACCGGCTCGCCGGGAAGCGCGCCGGCGAGCCAGCCGAGTGCCGCCGCGCACGCCTCGGCGGCGTACCCGGATCCCCATGCCCGCGGCAGGAACAGGTAACCGAGATCGGCCTTCCCCGCGGCGGTCGGGCGATGGTGCTCCGGTGCTCTCCTGAGCAGGAGCTGGCCGATCATCGATCCGTCGAGATCAACGACGAAACTCCCCGGCCACCGCTCCGGCACCGCGGGCAGCTCGCGCTCGAGCTCGGCACGCGGCCGGGGGCCCCCGAGGTAGGTGTGCACCTCCGGCGACGCCAGCAGCTCGACGAACGCCGCACGGTCCCGGGCCTCGGGCGCACGGAGTACCAGCCTCCCGGTCCTGATCGGCTCGGGCGGCCAGGCCACTGATCCCAGATCTTCCATCCGCGCACGCTAACAGGTGGCCGGGTCGCCCCGAACGGCCGTGCGGAGAACGGACGTTGCTCCCGGCGCACGATGGTCCGGCGCCGGGAGCGAGGAGCGGTCAGGCCAGTTGGTGGGCGCGGATCACCGTCCGGCTGAAGGTGTCGCCCGCCTGGTCCGTTCCGCTCGCCCGGAGGGAGACCCAGCCGGTGCCGTTAGTGGCCGCCGGGTGGGTCAGGACGGCCCGGCCGTGGGTGCCGCGGACCGTGGCCGGGACGGGCGTCCAGGTCGCGCCGTCGTCGTACGACGCCTCGACGGTGACCTTGCCCCGCAGGCCCCGGCAGGTCGCCGGACCCTGCTGCTGCACGACGAACGGCACCGTGAACCGGGTGTCGGCCCAACTGGGCTGCTCCGCCGCCCGGGTGGCCCGCTCGCTGGACCGATTACGTGAACTCGGCCTGATCGCACGGCGCAGCGGGCGGCAGCGCCGGTACGCCGCGATCGACCCGCAGGCCGCCGTGGAGGCACTGGTCCGGACCCGCTGGCGGCAGGCCGTGCCGCTGCACGGGGAGGTCGGCGACGAACTCGGCGACGAGGACCGGTCGTTGCTCGCGCTGATGGCCGCCGGGCTCAAGGACGAGGCCATCGCCCGGCGGCTCGGCTGGTCACCGCGCGCCATGCGACGCCGGGTGAGCGCCCTGCTCACCCGGCTCGGCGCGACGAACCGGTTCCAGGCGGGCGCGATCGCCGCCCGCCGGGGCTGGCCGTGACCGGCTCGTCCCATCCGGGCTCACCTGCCCGGGTTCACCCCACCCGGTGGCCGTTCTCCAGCTCGGCGGGGCCCGAGCCCTCGGCCAGCACGTCCAGCGCGATCAGCACGCGCTGCCCCAGCGACCCCGGCAGATGGTCGGAGACCTCCGCGCGGGGCACCAGCCGCCAGCTCAGCAGCTCCTCCTCCTGGAGCCTGATCGCCCCGAGGTCCGCGTCGGTGAGGACACCGCCGTCGTACACATACGCCACCAGGGGCGGCCGCGCCGTCCCGTGCACCCAGTCCACCGTGAGCAGCCGGCCCATCTCCCGGTCCAGGCCGATCTCCTCCAGGGTCTCCCGGCGGGCACCCTGACGCGGGGTCTCCCCGTCGTCGGACTCGATGGTCCCGCCCGGCAGCGCCCAGCCCTCCCGGTAGTTGGGCTCGACGAGCAGCACCCGCCCCTCGGCGTCCCGGAAGAGCGCGGCGGCCCCGGCGAGGATCCGGGGAAGGCTCGCGATGTATGCGGCATACGTGTCGGTGGTGGTCACCCGGGCAGGGTATCCAGCCCGGACCCGCTACCCGTCCGGGCAAGCCGTACCGTCCGTGCCGCCAGATCGCTGATCCGGGCCCCGTCGAAGCCGAAGACCGCACTGCGGACCGTGTCCTCCAGCGGGTCCTTCCACCGGTCCGGAACGGCCGCCGCACCGGTCAGCACCCCGGCCACCGAGCCCGCGGTCGCGCCGTTGGAGTCGGTGTCCAGGCCGCCGCGCACGGTGAGCGCGAGGGTCCGGGTGAAGTCGCCGCCGCCGTAGAGCAGCCCGGCGGTGAGGACGGCCACGTTGGGGACGACGTGGATCCAGCCGAGGCCCGCGGTCTCGACGGAGACGGTGGTGAGGGTGTCCTCCCAGCTCAGCCGGGTCTCGTGCAGGGAGACGACCCGGCGTACGGTCCGGGCCAGGCGGCAGCTCGCCGGTACGACGGCGAGCGCGGCCTCGACCGCCTGCCGCACCGTGGGGGCGGTGAACGCCGCCGAGATCAGGGCGGCGGCCCACATCGCGCCGTACACCCCGTTGCCGGCGTGGGAGAGGACGGCGTCCCGGCGGGCCAGGCCGGCGGCCCGGTGCGGGTCGCCGGGGCAGGTCCAGCCGAAGATGTCGGCGCGGATCAGGGCGCCGATCCACTCCTGGTAGGGGTTGTCGTAGGTGGCGGTGAGGGGCGGCTTCAGGCCGTTCGCGAGGTTGCGGTAGGCGGCCCGCTCCGCCGTGAACGTCTGCAGATACGGCAGCCGCAGCAGCCACAGCTCGCCGACCTCCTCGGTGCTGAAGCCGAAGCCGTGGGTCTCCAGGAGGTCCAGGCCGAGGATCGCGTAGTCCACGTCGTCGTCACGGCAGCTGCCGTGGATCCGGCCGCGCACGCACTGCCGCCACTCGGGGCGCAGCGCGAGGGCGTCGGTCTCGTCGACGGGTTCGGGTAGGTAGTCGGTGAGCGGCAGGGCACCGGACCGCCGCAGATAGCCGTCGATGCGCTCCCGCGTCCACAGGTCGCCCCGCTCGACCGGTTTGCCGAGCATGTTGCCCGCGATCCGGCCGAGCCAGCCGCCGAGGACGCGGTCGGCAAGGATACGGTCGGCGAGGACGTCCTCGCCGAGTGCGCGGTCGGTGAACTCGGACTGCAGCTTGCCCATGTCTGCGGTCTACCCGTTTTCCCAGGTGGTTCCCAGCCCTTTCCCAGGCTTCGGTCGGGGAATGACGGGGAGGGCGTCCTCCGGTTAAGGTCACAGCGGCGCGACTGGCCTTGACGTGCGCGAGGCCCGGAGAGCAAGGGGATACAGGTGACACAGCGCGTGCTCATCGCCGCGGACAAGTTCAAGGGCTCGCTGACGGCCGTGCAGGTCGCCGAGCGGGTCACGGCGGGGCTCCGGCGGGTGGTGCCCGGCGTCGAAGTGGAGGCGCTGCCCGTCGCCGACGGCGGGGACGGCACGGTGGCCGCGGCGGTCGCGGCCGGATTCGAACGCCACGAGAGGCAGGTCGCCGGGCCGCTGGGCCAGGAGGTCACCGCCGCGTTCGCGCTGCGCGGCGACACCGCCGTCGTGGAGATGGCCGAGGCGAGCGGACTGCAGCGGCTGCCGCGCGGGGTCTTCGCACCGCTCACGGCCTCCACGTACGGCTCCGGGGAACTGCTGCGGGCCGCGCTGGACGCGGGTGCGCGCACGATCGTCTTCGGCGTCGGCGGCAGCGCCACGACGGACGGCGGCGCCGGCATGCTGTCGGCGCTCGGGGCGCGGTTCCTGGACGAGGACGGAGAGCCGGTGCCGCCGGGTGGCGGCGGCCTCGCCGACCTCGCCCGCGCGGACCTCTCCGGGCTGGACCCGCGGCTGTCCTCCGTCGACCTCATCCTCGCCAGCGACGTCGACAACCCGCTGACCGGTCCGAAGGGCGCGCCGGCGGTCTACGGCCCGCAGAAGGGCGCCTCACCGGACGACGTTGACCTGCTGGACGCGGCGCTGACCCACTACGCGAAGGTCCTGGAGGCCGAGGCCGGCCCGCGCGCCGCCGGGTACGCGGCCTCCCCGGGTGCCGGTGCGGCCGGCGGCATCGGATACGGCGCGCTGCTGCTCGGCGCGCGCTTCCGGGCCGGTATCGAGGTCATGCTCGACGTCCTCGGCTTCGCGCCCGCGCTGGAGCGGGCGACGCTCGTCATCACCGGCGAGGGCTCGCTGGACGAGCAGACGCTGCACGGGAAGGCGCCGGCCGGGGTGGCCGCGGCCGCGCGTGCCGCGGGCAAGGAGGTGGTGGCGGTGTGCGGCCGCCTCGCGCTGCCGCCGGAGGCGATCGGCCGGGCGGGGATCCGGCGGGCGTATCCGCTGACGTCGGAGGAGCCGGACGTGGTGAAGTGCATCGCGGATGCGGGGCCGATCCTGGAGCGCGTCGCGGAACAGGTCGCGCGGGACTTCCTGACCTGAGGCGGCACCCGGGGGTTCCGCCCCCGGACCCCCGGGCCCTCCGCCCCCGGACCCCCGGGCCCTCCGCCCACCCACCACCCGACCCGGTGGGACAAGAAGTGAACCAAGAGGCCGAGGCGGGCCGGGAGCGGAGAGGGCGGAGAGGTCCATGAGGCGGGTCGCGGCCGGGACGCTATGAGGCGGGTCGGGGGCTGGGAGGGCTGGGTGGCTGGGACGGTCGACGGCTCGCCCGGACGGTGCCTGTTCAGTTGGCCGAGTCGGGTGGGTGGGTGGGAAAACTGGGAGAACGGCGAAGGGCCCCGGACCAAGTTACGGTCCGGGGCCCTCGGCGTTGTCGCTACGGCAGCTGTGCCGTCCTCGCCTCGCGTCGGTTGTCGCGGAAGTTGTTCACCCGGCGGGCCGTGGCGAACAGCGGGATCACCGCGCCGGTCACCAGCTGCAGCGCGCAGCCGGTCTGGAGGAGGAGCTGACCGCCGGGCGCGTCGAACGCCCAGGCCGCCAGGAGGCCCACGCCGAGCACGATCCAGGACAGCATCGCGACCGCGAGGCGGCCGCGCGGCTTCGGGTACTCGACCCGGCTCACCATCAGCCACGCCGTACCGAGGATCGCGAGCAGCGTCGCGAAGAACGGCAGTTCCAGGAGCACGATCGAGACCACGGTGAGCGCGCCGAACGGCGAGGGCATGCCCTGGAACATGCCGTTCGGCGGTGTCACGCACGAGAAGCGCGCGAGTCTCAGCACCACGGCCAGCAGCACCACGACCGCTCCGACCGCGGCCACCTTCTGGTACGCGTCGTCCGCCACCATGCCGTAGACGAGGACGAAGTACGCCGGGGCCAGACCGAAGCTGATCAGGTCGGAGAGGTTGTCCAGCTCCGCACCCATGGGGGAGGAGCGCAGCTTGCGCGCCACCAGGCCGTCGAACAGGTCGAAGATGGCCGCGCAGAGCATCAGGATGACGGCGGTGGCGGCGCTGTGCCGTGCCATGCCCGCCGACTGGTCGTCGCCGGTGAGGTGCGGGATCAGGATGCCGGTGGTGGTGAAGTACACCGCCATGAAGCCGCACGTGGCGTTGCCGAGGGTGAGGGTGTCCGCTATCGAGAGGCGGAGAGAGAGCGGCATCTCCTCCTCGTCGTCGCCGATCTCGTCGGCCTCGGGCACCCAGCCCGCCTGGGTCTCAGGATCAATCACGGTCAATGCGAGTCACCCCAGCCACGGTCTTCTGCCCGACCTCGACCGCGACCTCCACGCCCTCGGGCAGGTAGATGTCGACGCGCGAGCCGAAGCGGATCAGACCGATGCGGTCGCCCTGCTCGACCTTCGTGCCCTGCGGGATGTAGGGCACGATACGGCGGGCCACCGCGCCGGCGATCTGGATCATCTCGATGTCGCCGAGTTCGGTGTCGAAATGCCAGACTACGCGCTCGTTGTTCTCGCTCTCCTTGTTGAAGGCGGGAACGAAGCCACCGGGGATGTGCTCCACCGACGTCACCGTGCCCGACAGGGGCGCGCGGTTGACGTGGACGTTGAGCGGGCTCATGAAGATGGCGACGCGGGTGCGTCCGTCCTTCCACGGCATGATGCTCTGCACCACACCGTCGGCGGGCGAGATGACACGGCCCTGGGCGATCTCACGCTCGGGGTCGCGGAAGAACCACAGCATGCCCGCCGCGAGCGCGGTGGCGGGCACGGCGACGGCCTTCGCGGCGCCGGAGCGACGGGCGCGGAGAAGGCTGACGGCTGCGGTGGCGACGGTCGGGAGAAGCCACGGCGATGCTCCGCGCGCGAGGCGTACGCCGGCCAGGCTGTCTCGATGTGCAGAGGTTTGGCTGTGGGGCATGGATGACCTTCGTAGCGGATGATGCCGCGCTATGACAGGGGACGGCGGCTTTCCGGGGATCGTACCGGTCGGGGGCCGCAACTGGGCAAGCCAGGAAGCCGAGTCGGCGGCCGAAGACCGTTGACGGGGTGTGATCTTCTTCTCGAAGAAAACACCCCGTACCGGGACAATCAGCCCTGGAATCGATACTCTTCGAGCAATCTACGCCCGATGATCATTTTCTGGATCTCGGCGGTGCCTTCGCCGATCAGCAACATCGGCGCCTCGCGGTAGAGACGTTCGATCTCGTACTCCTTCGAGAACCCGTAGCCGCCGTGGATCCGGAAGGCATCTTCCACGACCTCTTTGCAGTACTCGGAGGCGAGGTACTTCGCCATCCCGGCCTCAAGGTCGTTTCGTTCGCCGGAGTCCTTTTTGCGTGCAGCGTTGACCATCATGGCATGGGCGGCCTCCACCTTGGTGGCCATCTCCGCCAGCTTGAACTGGATGGCCTGGTGCTGGGCGATCGCCTTGCCGAAAGTGTGACGCTGCTGGGCGTACCGGACACCGAGTTCGAACGCGCGCTGGGCGACACCGCAGCCGCGTGCCGCCACGTTGACGCGGCCGACCTCGACTCCGTCCATCATTTGGTAAAAACCTCGGCCCGTGACGCCGCCGAGCACCCGATCGGCCGGGACCCGCAGCCCGTCCATGATCAGCTCGGTGGTGTCGACGCCCTTGTAGCCCATCTTGTCGATCTTGCCCGGGATGGTGAGGCCGGGGCGGACCTCGCCGAAGCCGGGCTCCTTCTCGACGAGGAAGGTCGTCATCGACTTGTGGGGCGCCGTACCCTCGGGGTGTCCTTCGTCACTCCGGACGAGGACGGCCACGAGCGACGAGGTACCGCCGTTCGTCAGCCACATCTTCTGGCCGTTCAGGACGTACTCGTCGCCGTCCTTCACCGCCTTCGAGGTGATCGCCGACACGTCCGAGCCCAGGCCCGGCTCCGACATCGAGAACGCGCCCCGGATGTCGCCGGCCGCCATGCGCGGCAGGAAGTGGTCCTTCTGCTCCTGCGTGCCGTGCTGCTTGAGCATGTACGCCACGATGAAGTGCGTGTTGATGATGCCGGAGACGGACATCCAGCCGCGGGCGATCTCCTCGACGCACAGCGCGTACGTCAGGAGGGACTCGCCCAGGCCGCCGTACTCCTCGGGGATCATCAGGCCGAACAGGCCGAGCTCCTTGAGGCCGTCGACGATCTGCTGCGGATACTCGTCGCGGTGCTCCAGCTCGGTGGCGACCGGGATGATCTCCTTGTCCACGAAGTCGCGGACGGTGGAGAGGATCTCCTGCTGGACATCGGTCAGACCGGCGGTCTGGGCGAGACGGGCCATCGCTTACTTCCCCTGTTCCTTGAGCTCGGGGCGGCCCGGCTGCTCGCCGCCGCGCTCCTTGATGTACGTCTCGGTCGGCACCATCACCTTGCGGCGGAAGATGCACACGAGCGTGCCGTCCTGCTTGTAGCCCTTGGTCTCGACGTAGACGATCCCGCGGTCGTTCTTCGACTTGGAGGGCCACTTGTCGAGCACGGTCGTCTGGCCGTAGATCGTGTCGCCGTGGAAGGTCGGCGCCACGTGCTTCAGCGACTCGATCTCCAGGTTGGCGATCGCCTTGCCCGAGATGTCCGGCACGGACATGCCCAGCAGCAGCGAGTAGATGTAGTTCCCGACCACCACGTTCTTGCCGAAGTCCGTCGTCTTCTCGGCGTAGTTCGTGTCCATGTGGAGCGGGTGGTGGTTCATGGTGAGGAGACAGAACAGGTGGTCGTCGTACTCCGTGACCGTCTTCCCGGGCCAGTGCTTGTACGTCGCGCCGACCTCGAACTCCTCATACGTGCGTCCGAACTGCATCGCGCTCAGGCCTCCGGGATCTCGAACTTCGACGTGCGCTGCATACCGGCGGCCCGGCCCTTGCCGGAGATGACCAGGGCCATCTTGCGGCTGGCCTCGTCGATCATCTCGTCGCCGAGCATCGCGGAGCCCTTCTTGCCGCCCGCCTCGGACGTGTAGTAGTCGTACGCGTCCAGGATCAGCTCGGCGTGGTCGTAGTCCTCCTGGGACGGCGAGAAGATCTCGTTGGACGCCTCGACCTGGCCGGGGTGCAGCACCCACTTGCCGTCGAAGCCGAGCGCGGCGGCGCGCTGGGCGACCTCGCGGTAGCCGTCGATGTTGCGGATCTGGAGGTAGGGGCCGTCGATCGCCTGGAGGTTGTTGGCGCGGGCGGCCATCAGGATCTTCATCAGGATGTAGTGGTAGGCGTCCGCCGGGTAGCCGGGCGGCTGCTCGCCCACGACCAGCGACTTCATGTTGATGGACGCCATGAAGTCGGCCGGGCCGAAGATGATCGTCTCGACGCGCGGGGAGGCCGTCGCGATCTCGTTGACGTTGTTCAGGCCCTGCGCGTTCTCGATCTGCGCCTCGATGCCGATCTTGCCGACCTCGAAGCCCATGGTCTTCTCGATCTGGGTCAGCAGGAGGTCCAGGGCGACCACCTGCTGGGCCGTCTGCACCTTCGGCAGCATGATGCAGTCGAGGTTCTGGCCGGCGCCCTCGACGACCGTGACGACGTCACGGTACGTCCACTCGGTCGTCCAGTCGTTCACGCGCACCACGCGCGTCTTGCCGGTCCAGTCGCCCTCGTTGAGGAACTTGACGATGGTGTGCCGCGCCCCGGGCTTGGCGAGCGGCGCGCACGCGTCCTCCAGGTCGAGGAAGACCTGGTCCGCCGGGAGCCCCTGCGCCTTCTCCAGGAAGCGGGGGTTCGAACCGGGTACTGCCAGGCACGAGCGCCGCGGGCGGAGCCGGTTGACGGGCGTGGTCATGCGGGGACCTCCAGAGGGTCGAGCTTGTTCGCTTTCCGGATCTCGTCGACGATGCGGCCGATGATTCCGGTGATGTCGAAGTCCTTCGGGGTGAACACCGCGGCCACTCCGGCTTCCCGCAGCTGCTCGGCATCCCCGTTCGGGATGATGCCACCGGCGATCACGGGTATATCTGTGGCACCGGCCACACGGAGTCGTTCCAGGACGTCCGGGACCAGCTGCGCGTGCGACCCGGAGAGGATCGACAGGCCGACCGCGTGCACGTCCTCGGCCAGCGCCGCGTCCACGATCTGCTCGGGCGTCAGCCGGATGCCCTGGTAGACCACCTCGAAGCCGGCGTCACGGGCGCGCACGGCGATCTGCTCGGCGCCGTTGGAGTGACCGTCCAGGCCCGGCTTGCCCACCAGGAAGCGGAGCTTGCCGCTGCCCAGGTCACGAGCCGTGGCATCCACCCTGGCCCGCACCTCGGCCAGCGCCGAGCCCGGCTCGACGGGGACGGCTATGGGAGCCGAGGAGACCCCGGTGGGCGCCCGGAACTCGCCGAACACCTCCCGCAGGGCCCCCGCCCACTCACCGGTCGTCACGCCCGCACGGGCGCACTCCAGGGTGGCCTCCATGAGGTTGCCGGTGCCCTTGGCGGCCTCCTTCAGCCGCTCCAGGGCCTTGCAGGGCCGCGGGTGGTTGAACGGCGGCTGGTAGCGCGTGTCGCGCCAGTGGCCGATCGCCGCCACGACCCTCGCCTCGACCGCCGGGTCGACCGTCTGGATCGCGGTGTCCAGGTCGGCGGTCAGCGGGTTGGGCTCGGTCGTCTCGAAGATGTTGACGCCGACGATCTTCTCCTGGCCGGACTCGATCCGGGCCCGCCGCTCGGCGTGCGAGGAGACCAGCTGCGACTTCAGGTAGCCGGACTCGACGGCGGCCATCGCGCCGCCCATCTCCTGGATCCGGTCGATCTCCGCGAGGGAGTCCTCGACCAGCTGGGCGACCTTCTTCTCGACGACGTGCGAGCCCTCGAAGATGTCCTCGTACTCCAGCAGGTCGCTCTCGTGGGCGAGGACCTGCTGGATCCGCAGCGACCACTGCTGGTCCCAGGGCGTCGGCAGGCCGAGCGCCTCGTTCCAGGCCGGCAGCTGCACGGCACGCGCACGTGCGTCCTTCGACAGCGTCACGGCGAGCATCTCCAGCACGATCCGCTGGACGTTGTTCTCCGGCTGCGCCTCGGTCAGACCGAGGGAGTTGACCTGGACGCCGTACCGGAAGCGGCGCTGCTTGGCGTCCTCGATGCCGTACCGCTCACGGGTGATCTGGTCCCAGATGCGGCCGAACGCCCGCATCTTGCACATCTCCTCGACGAACCGGACGCCCGCGTTCACGAAGAAGGAGATACGGGCGACGACATCGCCCATCCGCTCCTGCGGCACCTGGCCGCTGTCGCGCACGGCGTCGAGGACCGCGATGGCCGTCGACATGGCGTACGCGATCTCCTGGACCGGCGTGGCGCCCGCCTCCTGCAGGTGGTAGCTGCAGATGTTGATCGGGTTCCACTTCGGCATGTGGGAGACCGTGTACGCGATCATGTCCGTCGTCAGGCGGAGCGACGGCCCCGGCGGGAAGACATGCGTCCCCCGGGACAGGTACTCCTTGACGATGTCGTTCTGGGTCGTGCCCTGGAGCCTGGTGATGTCCGCGCCCTGCTCCTCCGCGACGACCTGGTAGAGCGCCAGCAGCCACATGGCGGTGGCGTTGATCGTCATCGAGGTGTTCATCTGCTCCAGGGGGATGTCCTGGAACAGCCGGCGCATGTCACCGAGGTGCGAGACGGGCACGCCCACCCGGCCGACCTCGCCGCGGGCGAGGATGTGGTCGGGGTCGTAGCCGGTCTGCGTCGGCAGGTCGAACGCCACCGACAGACCTGTCTGGCCCTTGGCGAGGTTGCGCCGGTACAGCTCGTTGGACGCCTCGGCCGTGGAGTGGCCGGCGTACGTGCGCATGAGCCACGGCCGGTCCTTCTCCCGCGTGCCTGCGGCATTCTGACGCTCAGTCATCTATGACCTCGGGTGTCTCAGATGTTGCGGAAGCGGTTGATGGCGTCGAGGTGCTTGGCACGCATCTCCTCGTCGCGCACGCCGAGGCCTTCCTCGGGGGCGAGGCAGAGGACGCCGACCTTGCCCTGGTGGAGGTTGCGGTGCACGTCGTAGGCGGCCTGGCCGGTCTCCTCCAGGGAGTAGGTCCTCGACAGCGTCGGGTGGATCTTGCCCTTCGCGATCAGCCGGTTGGCCTCCCAGGCCTCGCGGTAGTTGGCGAAGTGCGAGCCGATGATCCGCTTCAGGGACATCCACAGGTAGCGGTTGTCGTACTCGTGCATGTAGCCCGAGGTGGAGGCGCAGGTGGTGATGGTGCCGCCCTTGCGGGTGACGAAGACGGAGGCGCCGAAGGTCTCGCGGCCGGGGTGCTCGAAGACGATGTCGATGTCCTCGCCGCCGGTGAACTCGCGGATCCGCTTGCCGAAGCGCTTCCACTCGCGCGGGTCCTGCTCCCGCTCGTTCTTCCAGAACTTGTAGTCCTCGGCGTTGCGGTCGATGATCGCCTCGGCGCCCATCGACCGGCAGATGTCCGCCTTCTGCGGCGAGGACACCACGCAGACGGGGTTGGCGCCGCCCGCGAGCGCGAACTGCGTGGCGTACGAGCCGAGTCCGCCGCTCGCGCCCCAGATCAGCACGTTGTCGCCCTGCTTCATGCCGGCGCCGTTGCGGGAGACCAGCTGCCGGTAGGCGGTGGAGTTGACCAGGCCCGGGGCGGCGGCCTCCTCCCAGCTGAGGTGGTTCGGCTTCGGCATCAGCTGGTTGGACTTGACCAGCGCGACCTCGGCGAGACCGCCGAAGTTGGTCTCGAAGCCCCAGATGCGCTGCTCGGGGTCGAGCATCGTGTCGTTGTGCCCGTCGCTGGACTCCAGCTCCACGCTGAGGCAGTGCGCGACGACCTCGTCACCCGGCTTCCAGGCGTTGACGCCCGGTCCGGTGCGCAGGACGACGCCCGCGAGGTCGGAACCGATGATGTGGTACGGCAGGTCGTGCCGCTTGGTCAGCTCGCTGAGGCGGCCGTAGCGCTCCAGGAAGCCGAAGGTCGACAGCGGCTCGAAGATCGAGGTCCACACCGAGTTGTAGTTGACGCTGGACGCCATGACGGCGACCAGGGCCTCGCCCGGGCCCAGCTCGGGCAGGGCCACCTCGTCGAGGTGGATGGACTTGCGGGGGTCCTTGTCGCGGGTCTCCAGACCGGCGAACATGTCCGTCTCGTCCTTGTGCACGGTGATCGCGCGATACGACTCGGGGAGCGGCAGGGCGGCGAAGTCGGCCGGCGTCGAGTCCGGCGACTGGATCGCGTCCAGAATGGCCTGAGTGGTCACGGTGTTGCCTCCGGCGATGCTTGCGCCCCTTGAGGGAAGGGGCGCTGAGGGTTACGTCGGTGCTGCTGAGGGTTTTGGGAAAGATGCCGTCGGTTCGGCGGGGGTGGTGCTTCGGCAGCGCTTTGTGGCGCGGGAGGTTGCCTGTGACGCAGGCGTCCGGCGGGGGAGCTGGTGGGCTCACCGGGACAGGCCGGACACCATCAACGTATGACACCGCGTGTCATGCCGCAAGGCACTGAGTGCCAGAACCTCGCCTCAGATGAAATCTTTACGTAACAAATGAGCGATGATCGATCGAACGGCCCATGAAAGGTGCCTGAAAAGAGCCCCTGACATGCCAAAACGGCCACCCGGGCGGGTGGCCGTCATCACAGGCACGGAGTGTCGCGGGACACCCCGCGGGAGGGTTCAGCGTTCCTTGAGAGCCTGTTCGATGGTCCGCATGACCTCGTCCAGCGGGGCGTCGGTACGGGCGACGGTGACCAGCACCTCGCCCTGGGAGGACACCGTCGCGGGGCCCGCCGGCTTGGGCGCCGTCGAACGCCCGGCCCCGATGCCCGTCCCGAACGTCTTCCGCACGATCGCGAAGGCATGGTCCAGCTGCGCCTCCACATCCCCCTGGCCGCCCGCCCGCAGCCAGCGCCGCAGCACGTGGTTGTGGGCGGTGACCACCGCCGACGCGGCGACCTCGGCCAGCAGCGGGTCGTCGTTCGCGTCGTCCGCGTGCGCGTGCTCGTCGAAGTGGCCGAGGAGGTAGCGGGTGAAGAGCCGCTCGTAGCGGGCCACCGACGCGATCTCGGCCTCGCGGAGGGTGGGCACCTCACGGGTGAGCTTGTAGCGGGCGACCGAGATCTCCGGCCGGGCCGCGTACATCTTCATGACTTCCTTGATGCCACGGCACACGGTGTCGAGCGGGTGCTCATGGGCCGGGGCCGCGTTGAGCACCGCCTCCGCGCGGATCAGCGTGTCGTCGTGGTCGGGGAAGATCGCCTCTTCCTTGGAACGGAAGTGACGGAAGAACGTGCGGCGGGCGACCCCGGCCGCGGCCGCGATCTCGTCGACGGTGGTCGCCTCGTACCCCTTCGTCGCGAACAGTTCCATCGCGGCGGCCGCCAGTTCGCGGCGCATCTTGAGCCGCTGGGCCGCCGCGCGACTGCCCGCGGCACTTTCCGGCGCGTCGGGCGTGGCTGGTGTACGTGAGGACCTGGCGGGCTGGGACATGACCCGAACGTACTGCATGTGCGCAGCTTGATGCGCATGTCCGGGGTTTCCCCCGCCCGCGAGGGGCGGGGGACCGCCGGGCCGGGTGGGCGGGAGCTGGCTGCCGGGGTCGAGCAGGCCGCCCCAGTCGTCCTCGTCCCGGAACCAGTCGCCGAGGCCGTCAGCGGCGGGCATATTCGCGGAAGCCGCGGCCGGTCTTGCGGCCGAGGCAGCCCGCGGCCACCAGGTGCTCCAGCAAGGGCGCGGGGGCGAGGCCCGGGTCGCGGAACTCGCGGTGCAGGACCTTCTCGATCGCGAGCGAGACATCCAGGCCGACCACGTCGAGCAGCTCGAACGGGCCCATCGGGTAGCCGCCGCCGAGCTTCATCGCCGCGTCGATGTCGTCGAGGGACGCGTAGTGCTCCTCGACCATCTTGATCGCGTTGTTGAGGTAGGGGAACAGCAGCGCGTTCACGATGAATCCGGCCCGGTCACCGCAGTCGACCGCGTGCTTGCGGATCTTCGTGCAGACCTCGCGGACCGTGGCGTGCACGTCCTCGGCGGTCAGCACCGTCCGCACGACCTCGACCAGTTTCATGGCCGGCGCCGGGTTGAAGAAGTGCATGCCGATCACGTCCTGCGGACGCGAGGTGGCGCGGGCGCAGGCCACGACCGGCAGCGAGGAGGTCGTGGTGGCCAGGACCGCGCCCGGCTTGCAGACCTTGTCGAACGTCGCGAACAGCTGCCGCTTGACCTCCAGATCCTCGGCGACGGCCTCGACGGCCAGGTCGACGTCGGAGAAGGCGTCGTAGGAGCCGGCCGGGGTGATCAGATCCAGGGTCTGGGCGGCGGCCTCGGCGGTCATCCGCCCCTTGCCGACGGAACGGTCCAGGGACTTGCCGATACGGGCCTTGGCGGCCTGGGCCTTCTCCTCGCTGCGGGCGGCGAGGACGACCTCGTACCCGGCCTTGGCGAAGACCTCGGCGATGCCGGAGGCCATGGTGCCGGAGCCGGCGACACCGACCGAGCGGACCGTACGGCCCTGGGTGAGCGCGGCGCCGTCCAGCGGGGTCTGCGCGTCGCGGACGACCGCGGCTCCCCCAGCTACCGCTGGGAGGGGCCCCCAGCCCGGGGCCTCGTAGGTGTAGAAGCCGCGGCCGGACTTGCGGCCGGTCAGGCCCGCCTCGCTGAGCTGCTTGAGGATGGGGGCCGGGGCGTGCAGCCGGTCGCGGGACTCGGCGTACATGGCGTCCAGGACCGTACGGGCGGTGTCGATGCCGATCAGGTCCAGCAGGGCCAGGGGGCCCATCGGGAGGCCGCAGCCGAGGCGCATGGCCGCGTCGATGTCCTCGCGGGAGGCGTACTTCGCCTCGTACATCGCGGCGGCCTGGTTGAGGTAGCCGAACAGCAGCCCGTCCGCGACGAACCCGGGGCGGTCGCCGACCGCGACCGGCTCCTTGCCCAGCTCGATGGCGAGGCCGGTGACGGCGGCGACGGCGCTCGGCGCGGTGAGGACCGAGGAGACGACCTCGACCAGCTTCATCGCGGGGGCCGGGTTGAAGAAGTGCAGTCCGAGGACGCGCTCCGGGCGGGCCGAGTCGGCGGCCAGGCGGGTCACGGAGAGCGCGTTGGTGCCGGTGGCGAGGATGGTCTCAGGGCGGACGATGCCGTCCAGCTCGCGGATGACCTGGTGCTTGATGTCGTACGACTCCGGAGTCACCTCGATGACCAGGTCGGCGTCGGCCGCGGCGGTGAGGTCGGTGCCGGTGCGGACCCGGGCGAGGACGTCGGCACGCTCCTGCTCGGTGAGCTTGCCGCGCGCCACGGCCCGCGACGTCGAGGCCTCCAGGGCGGCGAGGGACCGGGCGGCCTGGGCCTCGCTGACGTCGATGCCGATCACCTCGCGGCCGGCCTTGGCGAGGACCTCGGTGATTCCGGTGCCCATGGTGCCGAGGCCGACGACGGCGACGGTCCTGAGCGGGGACAGGGAAGGGTCGGACAGGGGAGTGGCCATCGCGGGACTCCAGGAATGAGGGTGACGACTGGAAACGCGCCCGGGTGCGCCGAGGGGGCACACCGGGTGCGGAGAGAGAGCTGCGTGAATGCGGGTGGTTCCGGGCTGCTGGCGCACACGCCCGGTGCTGCCGGCTCGGGCGTGCACACGCCCGGGAGCGGCGGATTCCGACCGGCCCTGTCCCGGAGCCGGGTCGTACTGCGGTACCGAGGTACCGAACCGACCTGATGCTCACGGCGGCTGCGTCACCAAACCGATGTGAGCGTTACTGCGAGTGGGTGACTCGCTCGATTGAGCTTAACCGGCGGGTAACGAGCACGCCAGTCCCCCGACTTTGTGATGTACGTCCCTCTCCTCCCGCAACCCCTCTACGCTGGGCTTCGTGGACGAAGAGTTGCGATCACTCACGGAGCGTCTGCGCCAGGAGTCGCAGGGAACGGCCGGCTACGACCGGCTCCTGGCCACCGAGGACCACGACGAGTTGGCGGAGGTGCTCACCGCCGCCGGACAGCCCCTGTGGGCCAGGGAACTGGCCGCGTTCCGCCTGGGGAGGGCCGGCGACCGGCGCGCCTTCGAGACCCTGGTGCTTCTGCTCAACCACCGCGACCCACCGCGCTGCGCCTCCGCCGCGCACGCCCTGGCCCGCCTCCAGGACCCGCGGACCGCCCGCGCGGCAGCCGCCCTCGCCACCAACGAACTCCGCGTCGCCTACGCCTTCCACCCGGTCCGTCTCCTGGTCGAACTGCGGGCCCCGGAGTCCGTACCCGCCCTCATCACCACGCTGGAACGCCGGCTGCGCCCGCACGACCCCTACCGCAAGGTCGCCCTCGCCTGCGTGGACGGCCTCGGCACCCTCGCCGACCCCCGCGCCCGCCGCGTCCTGAACGAGGCCCTGGCCCACCCGACGCTCGCCGAGGCCGCGGTGGGCGCCCTCGCCCGCATCCCTAGGCCGCGATGACGCCGCGGCCCCTGACATACCGCACCTCGGGCACCGGCACCCCGTCGACCTCGTACGGTTCCTCGGCGCCGTCGGCCCGGAAGCCCGCGATCTCGTAGAACCTCCGGGCGCGCGCGTTCCCCTTCAGCACCCACAGATACACGCGCGCGTGCCCGGCGCACTGGTCGAGGACCGTCTCCAGGAGCGCGCGCCCGGCTCCGCTGCCGAGATGCGCCGGATCGAGGTAGATCGCGTACAACTCGGCGTCACCGGTGCGCACTTCGCGGTCCCGGTACGGCCCGTGCGCCGTCCACCCGACGACCTCCCCATGTCGTTCGGCGACCAGGTCCGTCACCCCGTCCTCCCCGTCCCGGAACCGGCCCCGCCGCCGCTCGGCATCCCGCTCGACACTGAGCCCGTCCAGGAACGGCTGCGGCATGAGCCCCCGATAGGCGTACTGCCAGCCCCGGACGCGTATCTCGGAGACGCGACCACAGTCGTCGAGCGTCATCGGCCGAATGCGGAGCAAGTCGTCGTTCATGACGGCACCCTAGACAGCGAACGGCCCCCGGTGACCCGGGATTTCCGGGTCACCGGGGGCCGTCGGCGCGCGCTCAGCCGCGGAAGCCCAGCAGGCCGTGCAGGGTCGAGCCGTGGGACGACGTCGACGCCGCCCTCGTCTTCAGGGGCTTCGGGTCCGGGGTCTTGCGGCAGGTCGCGTCGGCCGTGCCGGTGCCGTGCGGGACCTTGCCGTCGGTCAGGTAGGTGGCGAGGTACTTGTCCAGACAGGTGTTGCCGCTCAGTGTGATGCCGTGGTTGCCGCCGCCCTCCTCGACGACCAGGCCGGAGCCGGCCAGCAGGCGGTGGGTCGTGACGCCGCCCTGGTAGGGGGTGGCCGCGTCGTCCGTGGCCTGGAAGAGGAGGGCCGGCGGGAGTTCGGCGTTGGCGATGTCCGTCGGCTTCAGTGCCTTCGTCGGCCAGTAGGCGCACGCCGCGTTGTACCAGGCGTTGTTCCAGGTCATGAACGGCGCCTTCTCGTACGCCGCCCAGTTGTCCTTGCTCCACTGGTTCCAGTCCCGCGGCCAGGAGGCGTCCCGGCACTGGACGGCCGCATAGACGCTGTAGCCGTTCTCGCCCGAGGCGTCGACGGCGGCGAAGTTCCGGTACGCCTCGACCAGCGCCGTCGTCTTCTTGCCGTTGACGTAGGCGGAGAAGGCCTCCGCCAGGTAGGGCCAGTAGCCGTTGTAGTAACCGCCGGGGATGAAGGTGTCCTCCAGCTCGGAGGCGCCGACCTTGCCGCCCGCCGGCTTCTTCGCCAGCGCGGCCCGCATGGCGTACCACTTGGCCTCGACCTTCTCCGGGTCGGTGCCGAGCTTGTACGTCGAGTCGTACTTGGCGATCCAGGCCATCAGGGCGCGTTGCCGGTCGTTGAACGCGTGGTCCTGGCTCAGGTTGTCCTCGTACCAGACGCCCGTCGGGTCCACGATCGAGTCCAGGACCAGCCGGTGGATCCGGTCCGGGTGCAGCTTCGCGTAGACCGCGCCCAGGTAGGTGCCGTACGAGTAGCCGAAGTAGCTGATCCGGCGGGCCCCGAGGGCCTGGCGGATCGAGTCGAGGTCCTGTGCGGCGCTCACCGTGTCGAGATACGGCAGCAGGCTCGCGTACTTCTTGCCGCAGGCCGCCGCGAACGACTTCACGCGCTTGAGGTTCGCCTCTTCGAGGGCGGTGGTGGCCGGGACGGAGTCGGGGCGCACCGGCTTGAAGAAGCCGGGCGCGCAGTCGATCGCCGGGCTGCTCCGGCCGACCCCGCGCGGGTCGAAGCCGATGATGTCGTACCGGGCCGCCACCTTCTTGGGCAGCGCGGAGGCCACGAAGCCCGCGAGGGCCAGCCCGCTGCCGCCCGGGCCGCCGGGGTTGACCAGCAGCGGCCCCTGAGAGGCCGACGCGGTGTGCGGGACGCGGGAGAGGGCGAGGGTGATCCGCTTCCCGCCCGGCTTCGCGTGGTCGAGCGGCACCCTGACCGAGCCGCACTGCAGCGTCGGGTAGTCGGTGGTACCGCACTTCTTCCAGGTCACCGAGGAGACCTGGACGGGGGATCGGGTGGTGGCGCTCGCGGGCAGGGCGGTGACCGACCCGGCCACGACAGCGGCGGCGGCGCACAGCACGGCTGCGCGTGTTCGCATGGGTCCTCCCAGGACGGAGGGATCGCGGACCGCACGTGTCACGGTCCTCGCCGCATCGTCCCGGAAACGGCGCCCGGAAGAACCTGATCTGACGATTATTGACCCAATTGGTCCGAGGGTTGCGCTCGAACGCTCCCCGGTGCGAACGCGCTCAGAGCAGCGTCAGTTGGGTCGGCTCCGGCAGCTCGGGCTCGTTCGTCGCCGGCACGGGGATCCGGCGGGGCGTGCCGGCCCGGTCGGGCCCGATGCCGTACTCCTGGGCCAGCTCGTGCACCTGACGGGTGATCCGGCGCTGGTACCACTTCGGCGCGTAGGCGCCCTCCGCGTACAGCCGCTCGTAGCGCCGCACCAGATGCGGGTGGTGGGCCGCCAGCCAGCTCATGTACCACTCGCGGGCGCCCGGCCGCAGATGCAGCACCAGGGGCGTCACCGAGGTGGCCCCGGCCGCCGCGATCGCCCGCACGGTGGCCCGGAGTTGGGCCGGGTGGTCGCCCAGGAAGGGGATCACCGGCGCCATCAGCACCCCGCAGCCGATACCGGCCCCGGCGAGGGCGCGTACGACGTCCAGCCGGCGCTCGGGGGCCGGGGTGCCCGGCTCCACGGTGCGCCACAGCTCGGGGTCGACGAAGCCCACCGAGACCGAGATGCCGATCTCCGTGACGTCCGCCGCCCGGCGCAGCAGGTCGAGGTCGCGCAGGATCAGCGTGCCCTTGGTGAGGATCGAGAACGGGTTCGCGTGCTCGGTGAGGGCGGAGATGATCCCCGGCATCAGCCGGTAGCGGCCCTCGGCGCGCTGGTAGCAGTCGACGTTGGTGCCCATCGCGATGTGGTCGCCGAGCCAGCGCCGCGAGCCCAGCTGGCGGCGGAGCAGCTCGGGCGCGTTCATCTTGACCACGATCTGGCTGTCGAAGCCGATCCCGGTGTCCAGGTCCAGATAGCTGTGGGTCTTGCGGGCGAAGCAGTACACGCACGCGTGCGAACAGCCTCGGTACGGGTTCACCGTCCATTCGAACGGCATCCGCGAGGCGCCCGGTACCCGGTTGATGATCGACCGCGCCCGCACCTCGTGGAACGTGATCCCCCGGAACTCGGGCGTGTCGAAGGTGCGGGTGGTGACCGCGTCCGCGCCGAACAGCGCGGTCCCGGCCCGGCCGTGCTCGGCCTCCTCGGTGAGGTTCTCCCAGCGCATGACGCCTCCTCGGTAGCACTGCGCCATAGAATAGAACATCTGTTCCCGTGATCGTGCGAACGATCTGTGGAGACCGCGCGGGCGCCGATTCCGATCGCGTTTCCGACCGCTTGAGGCCCGCTTCCGGCACCCCGATTTGGGCGGCCGGGCGCCGGGGTGGTTGGCTTGGCGCAACCCCGAGAACTCAGGTGCTGGAGGAACGCAATGGCGCAGGTCGAGGCCACTACCGAGCGGGTCGTCGCCGCGGACGCGGAAACGGTGTTCGACGCGGTCGCCGACTACAGCGGCACGCGCGCGAAGCTGCTCTCCGAGCACTTCAGCGAGTACGAGGTGCGCGAGGGCGGCGACGGCGAGGGCACCCTCGTCCACTGGAAGCTCCAGGCCACCAGCAAGCGCGTCCGCGACTGCCTCCTGGAGGTCAGCGAGCCCACCGACGGCGAACTCGTCGAGAAGGACCGCAACTCCTCCATGGTCACCACCTGGCGCGTCACCCCGGCCGGCGAAGGCAGGTCCAAGGTCGTCGTCCACACCACCTGGCAGGGTGCCGGCGGCATCGGCGGCTTCTTCGAGAAGACCTTCGCGCCCAAGGGCCTCGGCCGGATCTACGACGCGGTGCTCGCCAAGCTCGCCGCCGAGGTCGAGAAGTAACCTCCCGGCGGACAGGGGCCGTTGGCCCCGCGCCCGGCCCCTCACCGGTTCGAGTGGATCTCCGTCTCCACCGGCTTTGAACCGTAACTCGTCGCGCTTGCCCGTAGTTGTCGCCTAACGGCGGGAATTGTGCGCAGGTGCGACGAGGGGAGCGGTACGTGGGCGGAACGACACTGGTGCAGTACGAGGAACCGGCCATGGCGCCTTCGGACGCCCCCGTGCCGGAACCCGCCCCGGCGTCCGGACTCGGGCCGCGCCGCACCTGGTTGGTGTTCGGCGGGCTGATGCTCGCCCTGCTCCTCGCCGCGCTGGACCAGATGATCGTCGCCACCGCGCTGCCGAAGATCGTCGGTGAACTGCACGGCCTCGACAGGATGTCCTGGGCGATCACCGCCTATCTGCTCACCGCCACCGTGGGCCTCCCCGTCTACGGCAAACTCGGCGACCTCATCGGCCGCAAGGGTGTCTTCCAGTTCGCGATCCTCGTCTTCGCGGTCGGCTCCGCGCTCTCCGGACGGGCGCAGACGATGGACCAGTTGATCGCCTTCCGGGCCGTACAGGGCGTCGGCGCCGGCGGGTTGATGATCGGTGTGCAGGCGATCATCGCCGACATCGTGCCGCCACGGCAGCGCGGCCGGTTCATGGGCCTGATCGGCGCCGCCTTCGGTCTCGCCTCCGTCGCCGGACCCCTGCTCGGCGGCTATTTCACCGATCACCTCTCGTGGCGCTGGTGCTTCTACGTCAACGTCCCCTTCGGCCTGGTCACGCTGGCCGTCATCACCGTCGTACTGAAGCTGCCGAAGCCCCCGGCCCGCGGCCGTTTCGACGTGCTGGGCGCGCTGTTGCTCGCCACCGTCTCCACCTGCCTCGTCCTGCTGACCAGTTGGGGCGGGACCGAGTACGCATGGGGCTCGCACGTCGTCCTCGGGCTCGGCGCGGGGGCGCTGGCCGCCACCGGGCTGTTCCTCCTCGTCGAGCGCCACGCGGTCGAACCCCTCATCCCGCTCCGGCTGTTCCGGGACCCCGTCTTCGACGTGACCGGTCTGGTCGGACTGGTCGTCGGCGTCGCCCTGTTCGGCGCCGCCAGCTATCTGCCGACCTTCCTGCAGATGGTCGACGGCGCCTCGGCCACCGGGTCCGGGCTGCTGATGCTGCCCATGATGGGCGGGATCGTCGGCGCCTCGGTCGTCGCGGGACAGCTCATCAGCCGCACCGGGCGCTACCGGATCTACCCGGTGCTCGGCGGGGTACTGTCGGTCGTCGGCATGTGGCTCCTCTCCCGGCTCGAAGTCGGCACCCCGCGCTGGCAGTACAGCATCTGGATGGCTGTCCTCGGCGCCGGGATCGGCATGGTGATGCCGGTGCTGGTCCTCGCCGTGCAGAACTCCGTACGGCCCGCCGACCTCGGCACCGCCACCAGCGCCAACAACTACTTCCGGCAGATCGGCGGCAGCGTCGGCGCCGCGGTCTTTGGCACCCTGTTCGCCGACCGGCTCGCCGACGCCCTGCACCGACAGCTCCCCGCCCGCACCGGCAGCCGCCTGCCCGACCCCGAATCCCTCACCCCGCAGCTCGTCCACGCGCTGCCCCCGGCACTGCGCGACGCGTACATCCGCGCCTACGCCGACGCGATGCCCCGGATCTTCCTCTACCTGGTCCCGGTGCTGGTCCTCGGCCTGATCGTCGCCTGCTTCCTCAAGGAGAAACCGCTGGTGTCCCACTACACCGCCGAACCGGAGCCCGCGTCCGTGACCGCCCCGATCCCGCAGGCCCGCCCCCAGCCGTCGGCCGGCGCGACCCCCGTCCCGCCCCGCCCGGGCGCCGGGATCCCCGTCTGCGGCACGGTCCAGCACCCGGACGGGACCGTGGTGCCCCGCGCCGCGCTCACCCTCATCGACTCCGTCGGCCGGCAGATCGGCCGGGGCGCCAGCGGCGAGGACGGACGGTACGCCCTGGCCACGCCCGGCTCAGGGGCGTACGTCCTGATCGCCGCCGCCGGCGGCCATCAGCCGCAGGCCGTCACCGTGACCGTCGGCGAGCGGCCCGTCGAGCTGGACGTCGTCCTCGGCGGCGCCGGGCGCCTCGCGGGCAGTGTCCTCACCGCCGACGGCTCGCCGGTGTGGGACGCCACCGTCACCCTCACCAACGTGCACGGCGAGGTCGTCGCCAGTGTGCGCAGCGGGCGCGAGGGCGGCTATGTCATCACCGAGCTGGTGGCCGGCGAGTACACCCTCGCCGCCAGCGCCCCCGCCTTCCGCCCCGCCGCCATCCCGGTCACCGTCCAGGCCGCCCGGGAGACCCGGCAGGACGTCGAACTCGCGGGCGGCGCCGTGCTGAAGGGCACCGTCCGGGCCGGCGGCGGGCGGCCGGTGCAGGACGCGCGCGTCACCCTGCTCGACGCGGCCGGGAACGTCGTGGACACCCTCACCACCGGACCCGACGGAACGTTCCGGTTCGTCGACCTCTCCTCCGGCGAGTACACCGTCATCGCCTCCGGCTACCCGCCGGTCGCCACGGTCCTCCAGGTCGCGGGCGGCGGCCGCACCGAACGCGATCTCCAACTCGGGCACGAGGACTGAGCGCCGACGCGGCCGGACCGGTCCGCGCACCGCCCGAAGGCGCGGACCTGCGCGTTGGCGCGATTCGGTGAAACCAATTCCAGGATTGCCACACATCGCAACCGGCCGCCACCGTACGGTAGTGGCGGGCGGCACAGATCTTTTGCGGAGCCGTGGGGAGAGGGGCCTGGGCCATGGAGCATGGCAGCGAGCGGGACGCACCTCCCGGCCTCGGTGCCGGCGACGGGGCGGCGGGCCGTATCCCGCTGGCCGTGGTCGTCGTCGACCGTGACGGCCACGTCTCCCACTGGAGCTCCGGTGCCCGACGGCTCTTCGGCGCCGCCAAGGAGGAGGCGATCGGCCGCTCGGTCCTCGACCTGCTGCCCGTCTCCGGCGCCCTCCCCGAGGACGACGAGATCACCCCTTACGGGGCCTACGCGGCATACGACGGACTCGGCCCCGACCTGGAGTCCTCCCTCGACGGACGACTGAACTTCCCCGCCGCCGGCCGCGCCCGGCTCACCGTGCCCGACCACGGCCGCACCGATGTGCTGTGGTGGGCGTATCCGCTGGTCGGCCCGGGCAGCGAGAGGCTGCTCGTACTCGCCGCAGACGCCGAGCGGCTGCGCCAGGCCGAGCGCGACGAGGGCATCGCCTTCGAGCGCATCGCCCCCGGATTCGCCCTGCACACCGACTTCCCCGGCGCCGAGGAGCTGGCCCGTAGGCTGCCCGACATCCTGCCCAGCATGAGCGTGGACGAAGGCGCCCGGATCGTCGCCCAGGTCCTGGAACTCGGCTATCCGATCCTGGAGTTCAGCCAGAACGACCGGGTCCCCGTCACCCCCGACTGGGGTGTCACCCGCCGCACCGAACGCAAGGCCCGCCGCGAACGCGCCGCCCTCGCCGCGGCCCGGGGACTGCCGCTGCCCGAAGAACTCGCCGACGACGAGCGCGAGGACCTGGAGTACACGGCCGTCCGTGAGCGCCTCGAATTCCTCAACGAGGTCAGCGGGAAGATCGGCACCTCGCTCGACCTCTCCCGGACCATCATCGAGGTCAGCAGAGCCGTCGTACCCCGCTTCACCGACGTCGCCGGCACCTACCTGCGTGAACAGGTCGTCGCCGGCGAGGGGTTCCCGGACGGCGTGCCCGACACCACCACCATGTGGCACCGGGTCGCCCTCGAACACACCGACGAACCCGGCCGCTGGGACGACGTCGTCCCGGTCGGCGAGGCCATGCCGTTCCCGGCCCACACCCCGTTCTTCCAGTGCATGACCACCGGTGACCCGGTCCTCGTGCCGCGCATCAGCGAGGAGATGGGCCACGCCATCGCCTCCCAGTTCGAGAAGCGCGACATCAGGCCGCTGATCACCGGCCGCTCGATGCTGGTCGTCCCGCTCAAGGCACGCAACGTCGTACTCGGCTTCATGATCCTGCTGCGCCACCCCGAGCGCGAGCTGTTCAACGACATGGACCGGGTCACCGGCGCCGAACTCGCCGCCCGGGCCGGGCTCGTGCTCGACAACGCCCGCATGTACACCTTCCAGGAGAGCGTCGCCGAGACCCTCCAGGACAGCATGCTGCCGCACATCCCGCCGCGCATGGCGGGCTGCGACATCGCCACCCGCTATCTGCCGGGCACGCTCCTCGGCCGGGTCGGCGGCGACTGGTTCGACTCCGTGAAACTCCCGGGCGCCCGCACCGCCCTGGTCGTCGGCGACGTCATGGGCCACGGCCTCAACTCTGCCGCGATGATGGGCCAGTTGCGCACCGCCGTCCAGACGATGGCGGCCATGGACCTGCCCCCTGCCCAACTCCTGCGCAATCTTGACGACCTGGCCCAGCGACTCGGCGACGGCTACCTCGCCACCTGCCTCTACGCCGTCTACGACCCGATCGAGGGCGAACTGCACCTCGCCAACGCGGGCCACATCCCTCCGGTGCTGGTGCGCGCCGTCGACGGCCGCAGTGAACTCCTCGACCTCCCCACCGGTGCGCCCATAGGTGTCGGCGGCGTCGCCTTCGAGTCGCTGCGGGTGCGTGTCGAACCCGGTGACCGGCTGGTGATGTGCACCGACGGCCTGGTCGAGATGCGCGGGGTGGACATCGGCGTCGGCCTGGCCACCCTCTGCGAGTCCGCCGCCCACCCGGCCGCCTCCATGGACGACGCCTGCGACACCATCATCCGTGCCCTCAACACCCGCGGCGGCCGCAAGGACGACGTCGCCCTGCTGATGGCCCGCCTCAACGGCATCGAACCCGACGATGTCGCCGAGTGGCGGCTCGCCCTCGACCCCGCCGAGGTCCGCCGCGCCCGCGCCGCCGTCCGCGAACAGCTCCACGGCTGGGGTCTGGCCAAGCTCGCCGACCCCACCGAACTCATGGTCAGCGAACTCGTCACCAACGCGATCCGGCACTCCCACAGCCGTCCGGTCCAACTGCGGCTGATCCGCGGGGAGACCCTGCTGTGCGAGGTCGATGACGACGACCACACCCTGCCGACCCTGCTCAGCACGGGCCCCGGCGACGACACCGGACGCGGACTGCGGGTCGTCAGCACCCTCGCCCGGGAATGGGGCACCAGCCGTACGGCCGCCGGGAAAACGGTGTGGTTCGAGCTCACCGCACGGCGCCGCTGACCACGGGGGCGCGCGTTCCGTCGAATGTGGAGTGAAGGAACGCGCCGGGCGCTTGTGGCCGTAACCGGCGCACGGTAGACCGTACTCGCCCGTCACTCACGACGGTCATCTGCGGTTTCACCCTGGGGAGTTGGCCATGAGCGTGACGAGTCGGTACCGGCATGCCTGGGAGGGCTTCTGGCGCGAGGCGCCCGACGAACAGGGGGCGGTGTTCTGGGACGCCGAACCGGGCGTGACCGCCGCCGTCCATGTCTCCCTCTTCGAATCCCGTCTCACCGATCCCGGCCTGCCGATGGTCGACCTGGGCTGCGGCAACGGCACCCAGACCCGTTTCCTCGCCCAGCGGTTCCCGCGCGTCCTGGGCGTCGACATAGCCGAGGCCGCCGTGGAACACGCCCGGCACGCCGATCCCGCCGGACAGGCCCACTACCGGGTGCTCGACGGCGCCGAGAAGAGCGAGGCCGAGGCCCTGCACGCGGAACTCGGCGACGCCAACGTCTATATGCGGGGCGTCCTGCACCAGTGCGAACCCGACGACCGGCAGCCGATGACCGACGCCATCGCCACCCTCGTCGGCAGCCGCGGCCGGGCCTTCCTCGTCGAACTCTCCGAAGCCGCCCGCCCCATCCTCGGTGGCCTCGCCCAGAGCCCCTCCGGCCCGCCGGCCAAGCTCGCCCCGGTCTTCCGCCACGGCATCGCCCCCGGCGAGGTCGCCGACGACGCGATCCCCGAATACCTCCGCAACGCCGGCCTCACCGTCCTCGCGAGCGGCCAACTCCCGCTGACGACGACCGAGTTCGCCCCGGACGGCGAACGGATCGTGCTGCCGTCCACATGGCTGCTGGCGGGCCGGGAGAACTGACCGGACCCGAACGACACGGAGCCGGGCGCCCCCCGCCCGGCTCCGCGACCTACCGAGCGAAGGCGACCGCGGCAGCCCCCCGTCGCCGACCACCCGAACCCATGGCGCCCCACGGCGGCCGGTAGGGCTCCGCGTTCCGGTGAGCCCGCGATGAGCGCGCGGTGAACCGCCGTCGCCACTGCGGCCTCGTCGCCGGCCCCGCGCCGAGGACCGGCCGTTGAGCGAGGAGCGCACGATGGGTGATCCGACGCGCAGGACTGCACGGGCGGCCGGTGGGGGTGCGGGGCATCGGCCGGACCGCGTGCCTGGCGGCAGCCCTGCGCGGACTTGGCGACATCGCCCTGGCGGAGCGGGACCAGGACGCCGGGCTGGGCCAGGTCGCCGAGGCGCGTGGCGTCCGCTTCGGCGCTCGGGTCCGGTACCGGGAGGCAGGCCGGGCAGGACGCCGGGGCCGCGGTCGTGACGGCGGGCGCGGTCCGGGCGGACCGGTCGCGGAGCATGTGTGGGATCTCCGCTTCGTAGGAAGTTCCCTCGTCGGCGCGTAACGTGAAGCCCCATGAAGATCCTCATCAGCGCCGACATGGAAGGCGCCACCGGGGTGACCTGGCCCGGCGACGTGCTGCCCGGGACGCCGCAGTGGGAGCGGTGCCGGTCGATGTTCACCTCCGACGTCAACGCCGCCGTCCTCGGTTTCTACGACGGCGGCGCCGACGAGGTCGTCATCAACGAGGCCCACTGGAGCATGCGCAACCTGCTCCTGGAGCAGCTCGACGAACGCGCCGAGCTGCTCACCGGCCGCCACAAGTCCCTCTCCATGGTCGAGGGCGTCCAGCACGGTGACATCGACGGCATCGCCTTCGTCGGCTACCACACCGGCGCCGGCATGGAGGGCGTCCTCGCCCACACCTACCTCGCCAACTCCATCACAGGCGTCTGGCTCAACGACGTCCGCGCCAGCGAGGGCCTGCTCAACGCACACGTCGTCGCCGAGTACGGCGTGCCCGTCGTCCTCTTCACCGGCGACGACCTGGCCTGCGAGGACGCCCTCGGCTATGCGCCCGAGGCCCTCAAGGTCGCCGTCAAGGACCATGTGTCGCGGTACGCGGCCGTCTGCCGTACCCCGGCCAGGACCGCCGCCGACATCCGTTCCGCCGCTAAGGACGCCGCCCGCCTCGCGGTACGGCACACACCCGTGACCGGCGGACCCTTCACGATCGCCCTGGAGTTCGACGCCGAGCACCTCGCCCTCTCCGCCACCGTCGTCCCCGGCGTCGAACGGATCGGCGAGCGGAAGGTGGCGTACACCGAAGCGACCATGTACGACGGCATCCGCACCTTCAAGGCGGTCACCACGATCGTCTCGTCCGCGGTGGAGGAGCAGTATGGCTGACGAGCAGGCACTGGACGAGGTCGTCCGGTTCACCTCCGAACTGATCCGGATCGACACCAGCAACCGCGGCGGCGGCGACTGCCGGGAGCGGCCCGCCGCCGAGTACGCGGCGGAGCAGCTCGCCGGGGCCGGCCTGGAGCCGATCCTCCTGGAGCGGACCGAGGGGCGCACCAACGTCGTCGCCCGTATCGAGGGCACCGACCCGGCCGCCGACGCGCTCCTTGTCCACGGCCACCTCGACGTGGTGCCGGCCCAGGCCGCCGACTGGAGCGTCCCCCCGTTCTCCGGGGAGATCCGCGACGGGGTCGTGTGGGGCCGGGGCGCCGTCGACATGAAGAACATGGACGCGATGATCCTGGCGGTGGTGCGGACCTGGGCCCGCCAAGGGCTGCGCCCGCGCCGGGACATCGTCGTCGCGTTCACCGCCGACGAGGAGGACAGCGCGGTGGACGGCTCCGGGTTCCTCGCCGACCACCACCCCGAACTGTTCGAGGGCTGCACCGAGGGCGTCGGCGAGTCGGGCGCCTTCACCTTCCACGACGGCAGCGGACGCCACATCTATCCCATCGCCGCAGGAGAGCGCGGCACCGGCTGGCTGAAGCTCACCGCGCGCGGCCGCGCCGGCCACGGCTCCAAGGTGAACAACGAGAACGCGGTCACCCGTATCGCCGCCGCCGTCACCCGCATCGGCGAGCACCGGTGGCCGCTCCGCCTCACCCCCACGGTCCGTGCCGCCCTCACCGAACTCGCCGCCCTCTACGGCATCGCCCCCGACCTGCGCGAGGTGGACCTGCTCCTGGACAAGCTCGGCCCGGCCGCCAAGCTGGTCGAGGCCACCCTCCGCAACAGCGCCAACCCGACCATGCTGAACGCCGGTTACAAGGTCAACGTCATCCCCGGCGAGGCCGTCGCCTTCGTCGACGGACGCTTTCTGTACGGCACCGAGGACGAGTTCCGCGCCACCCTGGACCATCTCACGGGACCCGACGTCGACTGGGAGTTCCACCACCGCGGGGTCGCCCTCCAGGCGCCGCTGGACTCGCCGACGTACGCCCGGATGCGCGCCGCCGTCGAGGAGTTCGCGCCCGAAGGGCATGTGGTGCCGTACTGCATGTCCGGCGGCACCGACGCCAAGCAGTTCTCCCGGCTCGGCATCACCGGCTACGGCTTCGCCCCGCTCAGGCTCCCCGAGGGCCTCGACTACCAGGCGATGTTCCACGGCGTCGACGAACGCGTCCCCGTCGAGGCACTGCACTTCGGCGTCCGGGTCCTGGACCACTTCCTGCGCACGGCATAGACGGTATGGACGGCAGAGGAGACATAGTGGGGATGAAGGCGTACGGTTCCTGGCCCTCGCCCATCGACGCGGCCCTGGCCGCCGCGCACGACGGCAACCCCGAGTGGGTGGGCTTCGTCGGCGACGAGACCTGGTGGACCGAACCCCGCCCGGCACAGGGCGGCCGCCGGACCCTGGTGCGCGGCAGCACCCGGGAGTCCGTGCTGCCCGCGCCGTGGAACGTCCGCAGCCGGGTCATGGAGTACGGCGGACAGCCGTGGGCCGGTGCCGTGCCCGCCGACGGCGGTGAACCCCTGCTGGTCTTCGTCCACTTCGACGACCAACGGCTGTACGCGTACCGGCCCGGCGGCGAGCCGCGCCCGCTCACTCCGGCCGGACCACGCTGGGCCGACCCCCAGTTGCTGCTCGACCGGGGCGAAGTCTGGTGCGTCCTGGAGGAGTTCACCGGGGACGGGCCCGGCGATGTGCGCCGTGTGCTCGCCGCCGTACCGCTGGACGGATCGGCGGCGAAGGACCGGGCCGCCGTACGTGAACTCACCGACGACCGGCACCGGTTCGTCACCGGACCCCGGCTCTCGCACGACGGCCGGCGGGCCGCCTGGCTCGCCTGGAACCATCCGCGGATGCCGTGGGACGGCACGGAACTGCTGGTCGGCGACATCGGTGTCGACGGTGTACTGCACGCGGTCCATACGGTCGCGGGCGGGCCGGAGGAGTCCGTCGCACAGGTCGAATGGTCGACGGACGACCGTCTGCTGTACGCGAGCGACCGCAGCGGCTGGTGGAACCTCTACCGGGACGGCGACCCCCTCTGCCCGCGGGCGGAGGAATTCGCCGGGCCGCTCTGGAAGCTCGGCCAGCGCTGGTTCGCGCCACTGGAGAACGGACTGATCGCCGTCGTCCACGGTCGAGGGGCGACCGCGCTCGGAATACTGGACACGGAATCCGGTGAGATCGCCGACGCCGCCGGACCGTGGACCGAGTTCGCCCCCGCCCTCGCCGTCCACGGCACCCGAGTCGTCGCGGTCGGCGCCGGCCCGCGCACCGCGGCCGAGGTCGTCGAACTCGACACCGTCACCGGCCGCGCCCGCGTCGTCGGCTCCCCGCACCGCGACCCCGTCGACCCGGCCTACTACCCCGATCCGCAGGTCCGCACCTTCAGCGGCCCGGGCGGCCGCGAGGTGCACGCCCACGTCTACCCGCCCCACCACCCCGGCCACACCGCACCCGACGGTGAGCTGCCGCCGTACGTCGTGTGGGCGCACGGCGGTCCCACCGGCCGGGCGCCCCTCGTCCTCGACCTGGCCATCGCCTACTTCACATCCCGGGGCATCGGGGTCGCCGAGGTCAACTACGGCGGCTCGACCGGGTACGGCCGGGAGTACCGCAACCGGCTGCGCGGGCAGTGGGGCGTGGTCGACGTCGAGGACTGCGCGGCCGTCGCGCTCGCCCTCGCCGAGGAGGGCACCGCCGACCGCGCCCGGCTGGCGATCCGGGGCGGCAGCGCCGGCGGCTGGACCGCCGCCGCCTCCCTGACCGGCACCGACGTCTACGCCTGCGGCGCCATCTCCTACCCGGTGCTGGACCTCTCCAACTGGGGCCCGGGGGCGACCCACGACTTCGAGTCGCACTACCTGGAATCCCTGATCGGGCCGCTCGCCGAGGTGCCCGACCGCTACAAGGAGCGGTCGCCGGTCGAGCACGCCGACCGGCTCACCGCGCCGTTCCTGCTGCTCCAGGGACTGGACGACGTGATCTGCCCGCCCGTGCAGTGCGAGCGCCTCCTCGCCCGGCTCGACGGACGGCGCGTCCCGCACGCCTACCTCACCTTCGAGGGCGAGGGCCATGGTTTCCGCCGTGCCGAGACCCTGGTCCGCGCGCTGGAGGCGGAGCTCGCCTTGTACGCTCAGGTGTTCGGGCTGGAGGTGCCCGGAATCCCCGAGCTGGAGCTGGTGAAGTGAACCGACCGACACGGCCGGCGCGGCTGACCGCCGGAGCCCGGATCGCCGTCGTGGCGCCGAGCGGGCCGGTGGTGGAGGAGCGGCTCCAGGCGGGCCTCGACATCCTGCGCGGCTGGGACCTCGACCCGGTGGTGGCACCCCATGTGCTCGCCGAGGACGGAGACCTGCGGTACCTCGCGGGCTCCGACGCCGACCGGGCGGCCGATCTCCAGCGGGCCTGGTGCGATCCGGCCGTGTCGGCCGTGCTGTGCGCCCGCGGCGGCTACGGCGCACAGCGTCTCGTCGACCTCCTCGACTGGGAGGCGATGCGGGCGGCCGGGCCGAAGGCGTTCGTCGGCTTCAGCGACGCGACCGTGCTGCACGAGGCGTTCGCGACCCGGCTCGGGCTCGCCACCCTGTACGGGCCGGTCGCCGCGGGCGCCGACTTCGTCAAGAGCACCGAGGCGCAGGAGCACCTGCGGGCCACCCTGTTCGCCCCGGAGACGGTCCGCACGATCACCGGCCGGGGCACCGCCCTGGTACCGGGCCGGGCCCGCGGCGTCACGGTCGGCGGCTGCCTGACGTTGCTCGCGACCGGCCGCGGCACCCCGCACACCCACCCCGGTGCCCGCGGCGGACTGCTCCTGCTCGAAGACGTGGGCGAGGCGCCGTACAGCCTCGACCGGAGCATCACCCAGCTGCTGCGGTCCGGCTGGCTCGACGGTGTCGCCGGGATCCTGCTCGGCTCCTGGGACCGGTGCGGGCCGTACGAGAGGGTGCGGGCGGTGCTCGCCGACCGGCTCGGCGGGCTCGGGGTGCCGGTGGTGGAGGAGTTCGGGTTCGGGCACTGCGAGGGAGCCCTGACCATGCCGCTGGGGGTCACCGCGGAGCTGGACGCGGACACGGGCACGCTCACCCTGCTGGAGCCCGCCCTGCGCTGAGCCCCTCCTGCGCTGAGCCCGCCCGAGGTGCTGTTTCAAGCGCCGCCGTCGTCGGCCCGGCGTAGGGTGGCCGGATGCCGCACATCGCTTCCCGCTATCTCGCCGAGGGCCCCCGCGTGGGCATCCGCCATTACACCTACGAGGACGGGGCCGAGTTCATCGCCCGGGCCAGGGAGAGCAAGGACCTCCACCAGCCCTGGCTGTTCCCGCCCACCACGGACGCGGCCTACGCCGGCTACGCGGGGCGGCTGATCGAGGACCGCAGCAAGGCCGGGTTCCTGGTCTGCGAGAAGGATGCGGACGGGGCGATCGCCGGGTTCATCAGCATCAACAACATCGTCGAGGGCGGCTTCCAGTGCGGTGCCCTCGGCTATGGCGTGTTCGCGCACGCGGCGGGGCGCGGGCTGATGCGGGAGGCGATGGGCCTGGTCGTCGACCATGCCTTCGGACCGATGCGACTGCACCGGCTGGAGATCAACGCACAGCCCGGCAACGCCGCGTCCATCGCGCTCGCACGCGGCGCCGGGTTCCGGCTGGAGGGCTTCTCGCCGAACATGATCTACATCGACGGGGCCTGGCGGGACCACGAGCGGTGGGCGATCACGGCGGAGATGCGCACCGGCGGCTGAGCCCCGGGCGCACCGCCGGCTGCACCCCGGCCTTTGCGGAATCCTGACCCGCACATCCCCTGGCCAGCTCACCCCGCGCCGGGTTCCATGGCGATCGTGACAAGGATCCGACGTGAGGTACTGACCCTGCCCGCGGCGGAGTTGGGCCCGGACAATCCGCTGCCCCCGCTCCGCCCCCTGGACGAGACACACCGGGTCGACGACCGCGACCGGGAGGACCTGCCGCGGGACATGGCCCGGCAGATCGGCTACGAACCCCTGCACAGCCTCCTCCCGGTGCGGATCCGCGACGGCTACGGCAGATCCCGCGAACCCCGTACCGTCGACGCGATCGTGATCGAGAACGACCGGCTGCGCGCCACCGTCCTGCCCGGCCTCGGCGGCCGCGTCGCCTCCCTGCTCCATCTGCCCACCGGCCGCGAACTTCTCTACCGCAACCCGGTGTTCCAGCCCGCCAACCTCGCTCTCAACGGTGCCTGGTACGCCGGTGGCATCGAATGGAACATCGGCGCCACCGGCCACACCACCCTGTCCTGCGCTCCCCTCCACGCGGCCCGCGTCCCCGCCCCCGACGGCGGGGAGATGCTCCGCCTCTGGGAGTGGGAGCGGCTGCGCGACCTGTCCTTCCAGGTCGACCTCTGGCTCCCGGACGGCTCCGACTTCCTCCACGCCGGCGTCCGCGTCCGCAACCCGCACGAACGTGCGGTGCCGCTCTACTGGTGGTCCAGCACGGCCGTACCGGAGGACCGCCGGGTCGTCGTTCCGGCCGAGGAGGCCTGGGAGTTCGGGTCCGAGCGGCGGCTGCGGCGGGTTCCCGCTCCGGCGCACGACGCCCAACGCCCTTACGCGACCGACTGGTTCTACGACATCCCGGACGGGCGGCGCCGCTGGATCGCCGCGCTGGACGTAGACGGCCACGGGCTGGCGCAGACCTCGACCGACGAACTGCGCGGCCGGAAACAGTTCGTGTGGGGCTCGGGACCCGGTGGCCGGCGCTGGCAGGAGTGGCTCGGCGCACCCGGCAGCGGCGGCTACCGCGAGATCCAGGCCGGGCTGGCCCGCACCCAGCTGGAGCACGTCCGGCTGGAGGCGGAGAGCGAGGTGTCCTGGCTGGAGGCGTACGGACCGCTCACGGCGTCGCCGGAGAACACCGAGGACGAACTCGAACTCGTCCTGCCTCGTGCCGAGTTCGAGGCCGCACGGGCCGCCTGGCAGCCGTACGCCGACGCCGAACCCGGCGCACTCCTCGCCACCGGATCCGGCTGGGGCGCCCTCGAAGTGCTGCGCGCCGACTGGAAGTTGCCCGGCACACCGTTCCCCGCGACCCTGCTCGGCGAGGAGCAGGCACCGTGGGCGGAGCTGTTGCGCACCGGTACCCTGCCCGAACCTCGCCGGGTAAGGCCGCCCGGACCGACCCTGGTCGCCCCGCACTGGCGGGACATGCTGGAGACGGCACCCGCGACCCCGCACACCGAGTACCACCTCGGCATCGCCCAGTGGCACGCCGGCGACCGCGCCCAGGCCGTCCGCAGCTGGGAGCGCGCCCTCCAACTCGCCCCGTCCCTGTGGCCGTTGCTGCGCTGTCTCGCGGTCGCCGACCAGGAGTACGGGCACCATGAGCGGGCCGCCGAACGCTACGCCGACGCCTTCGACGACCTGTGCCGGGAGCGGCGCGACGACGGCGAGGCATGGACGGCGGCCTCGGCCGCGCTCGGCCGCGAGGCCCTCGAAGCGCTGCTGCAGGTACGGCGGGTCGAGGACGCCCGCACCGTGTGGGAGGCGCTGCTGCCGGCGACCCGGCAGCGGGGCCGCTTCCGGCTCCTGGAGGCGGAGCTGCGGCTAGCGGAGGGACGGCGGGCGGCGGCCCGGTCCGTGTTCGACGACGGGTTCGAGGTCGCCGATCTGCGGGAGGGCGCGGACGCCGTCGACCGGTTGTGGGAGCGGCTCGGTGACGAGCCGCTGCCCGGCCGGTACGACTTCCGGATGCGGCCGCCCGGCCCCTGACTTGCCAGGGGCGGCGGCCGGGGATCAGTCCTGGTGCTGGTCGACGTACTCGAAGATCGAGCCGTCGGGGTGCATCGCGAGCAGGTTGCGGCCCACCGGCGTCGGCACCGGTCCCGCGATGATCGTCGCGCCGAGATCGCCGAGCAGCCGGTGGGCCGCCTCGACGTCCTTCACCGCGATCGTCGCGGCCACCTTGCGCAGTACCTCCAGCTCAGCCTCCGGGCCGCTCATCAGAAGGAAGGAGCCGACCGCGGCGACCTGGACGCCGCCGCGTTCGAAACGGAGGGCTCTGCCGCCGGAGAGGCGTTCGTAGAACGGGATCGCGGTATCGAGGTCGTCGACGCAGATGCGCAGGGAGGCGCCCAGAATCTCCATGCGACGAGCCTAGTTGGCGCGGGCCGAGATGACGCCGCCTCCGGTGATCTCCCGTTGCGGTCCGTTACGGCGGTCTGTTACGGCAATCCGTTACGGCAATCCGTGTCCGGGTACTCGGGCGCCATGGAACACCTTGATCATCTGGAGCATCTGGACAAGGCCCTCGTCGACGAGCTGGCCCAGGTCGCGCGCGAGACCGTACGGGACGAGCTGCGCGAGCAGAGCCGGAAGCGGCGGCGGGCGGCGACTCTGTACGCGGCCTCGGGCGCGGTCGCCCTGTACGCCGGGGGCGCGGTGGCGCTGGCCGTGGTGCTGGCGTGGGCCCACGTGCTGCCGGGGTGGGCCGCGGCGCTGGTCACCGCGGTGATACTGGCGGTGGTCGCCTACGCCCTGAGGGAGGCTGCCCGGCCCAGCAGGCCGCATGCTCCGCACCGGGTCGTCGGAGGGACGGCGCCCGCGGGTCCGCCGAGCGGGCTGGGGCTGCCGTATCCGCCCACGCCGGGGGCTCCGCCGGTTCGGCCGGGCACGGATCCGGAGGCGCCTCATCACCGGAGCTGACGGGGCGCTTTCAGCAGGCGGCGTTTCGGAGTATTGCCTACGGTTACGTGGGAGGACCTCGTCGTACTGCCGGAGGCGTACCGTGAGTCGTCGACCCCGGATCGTCATCGTCGGCGCCGGGTTCGCCGGGTATCGCGCGGCCCGTACCCTTTCCCGGCTTGCCCGGGACCGTGCCGACGTCACCCTGCTGAACCCCACCGACCACTTTCTGTATCTGCCCCTGCTGCCCCAGGTCGCCGCCGGGATTCTCGACCCCCGGCGGATCGCCGTGCCCCTTTCCGGCGCCCTGGACGGGGTGCGGGCCGTGCTCGGGGAGGCGGACCGGGTCGACCTCGACGGGCAGCGCGTGCACTACACCGACCCCGAGGGCGCCGGCCGCGGCCTCGGCTACGAACGGCTGGTGCTCTGTGTCGGAAGTGTCAACAAGCTGTTGCCCGTCCCAGGTGTCGCGGAGCACGCGCACGGCTTCCGGGGACTGCCCGAGGCGCTCTATCTGCGTGATCATGTGATCCGCCAGATCGAGCTGGCCGCCGTCGCCGAGGATCCGGGTACCGCCGCCGCACGGTGCACCTTCGTCGTCGTCGGCGCCGGGTACACCGGGACCGAGGTCGCCGCCCAGATGCGGATGCTCACCGTCGAACTGGCCCGCCGCAACCGCCTGCCGTACGGGGTGCGGCCACGCTGGCTGCTGCTGGACGTGGCGCCCCGGGTGCTGCCAGGGATGGACGAGAGGCTGTCCCGTACGGCCGACAGGGTGCTGCGCCGGCGCGGGGTCGAGGTGCGTACGGGGACCTCCGTGCGGGAGGCGACCCGCGACGGGGTGCTGCTCTCCGACGGGGAGTTCATCGCGTCGCGGACCCTGGTGTGGTGCGTCGGGGTGCGGCCCGATCCACTCGTCGAGGACACCGGGCGGCCGCTGGAGAAGGGGCGGCTGATCGTCGATCCGTATCTCCGGGTCCCCGGCTGCCCCGACGCCTTCGCCTGCGGGGACGCGGCCGCGGTGCCCGACCTGGTGAACCCCGGCGCGTTCACGCCGATGACCGCCCAGCACGCCTGGCGGCAGGGCCGGGTGGCCGGCGAGAACGTGGCCGCCTCGCTCGGTCTCGGCGGGACCATGCGCCGCTACCGCCACCGCGACCTGGGGTTCGTCGTCGACCTCGGCGGCGTCCAGGCCGCCGCCGACCCACTAGGGGTACCCCTGTCCGGCCCGCCCGCCCAACTGGTGACCCGCGGCTATCACCTGGCGGCGATGCCCGCGGGCCGGGTCCGGGTCGCCGCCGACTGGCTGCTGAACGCCGTACTGCCGCGCCAGGGCGTCCAGTTGGGCCTTGTGCGGTCCTGGTCGGTGCCCCTGGACACGGCCTCGCCGGAACTGCCGAAGGCCCCCGAATCCGTTACGGACGCTCCACCGGAAGGAGCCTCATGAACACCGCCGAACTCGTCGAACTGGCCCAGCAGTTGCGTGTGGACAGCGTGCGGGCGGCCGCCGCGGCCGAGTCCGGGCATCCGACGTCGTCGATGTCCGCCGCCGATCTGATGGCGGTCCTGCTCGCCCACCATCTGCGCTACGACTTCGAGCGGCCCACCCACCCCGGCAACGACCGCTTCGTCCTCTCCAAGGGCCATGCCTCGCCGCTGCTGTACGCCGCGTACAAGGCGGTGGGCGCCATCGACGACGCCGAACTGCTCACCTTCCGCAGGCTCGGCAGCCATCTGGAGGGGCACCCCACCCCGCGCCGGCTGCCGTGGGTCGAGACCGCCACCGGGTCCCTCGGGCAGGGCCTGCCGGTCGGCGTCGGAATCGCGCTGTCCGGGAAACGGCTGGAACACGGCCGCTACCGGGTCTGGGTGGTGTGCGGGGACAGCGAGTTGGCGGAGGGTTCCGTGTGGGAGGCCGCCGAACACGCCGGCTACGAGCATCTCGACAACCTCACCATGATCGTGGACGTCAACCGGCTCGGCCAGCGCGGCCCCACCCGGCACGGTCACGACCTCGACGCCTACGCCCGCCGCTTCCGGGCCTTCGGCTGGCACACCGTGGAGATCGACGGCCACGACGTGGACGCCGTCGACCGGGCCTACGGCGAGGCCGCTTCCAGCCCCGGACAGCCCACCGTGATCCTCGCCCGTACCCGCAAGGGCCGGGGCGTCGCCTCCGTCGAGGACCGGGAGGGCATGCACGGCAAACCGCTGCCCGATCCCGAGGAGGCCGTCGCCGAACTCGGCGGAATCCGCGATCTGCGGGTCCATGTGAAGGAGCCGCCGGCGGCGCGCGCACTGCACTCCGTGCCCACCGGACCGCTCGAACTCCCGCGCTACGACAGGGGCGATCAGGTCCCCACCCGCGACTCCTTCGGCAAGGCGCTCGTCGCGCTCGGCACCGCCCGTGCCGATGTCGTCGCCCTGGACGGCGAGGTCGGCGACTCCACCCGGACCGAGCTCTTCGGGAAGGAACACCCCGACCGCTACTTCGAGTTCTACATCGCCGAGCAGCAACTGGTCGCCGCCGCCGTCGGCATGGCCACGCGCGGCTGGGTGCCGTACGCCGCCACCTTCGCCGCCTTCCTCACCCGGGCCCACGACTTCGTGCGCATGGCCTCCGTCAGCGGCAGCGGCATCAACCTGGTCGGCTCGCACGCGGGCGTCTCCATCGGGCAGGACGGGCCCTCCCAGATGGGCCTGGAGGACCTGGCCATGTTCCGCTCCGTGTACGGCTCGACCGTGCTCTACCCGTGCGACGCCAACCAGACCGCCAGGCTCGTCGCGACGATGGCCGGGCTCGACGGCATCCGGTATCTGCGCACCTCGCGCGGGGCGACCCCGGTGATCTACGGCCCGGACGAGGAGTTCCCGGTCGGCGGCAGCAAGGTGCTGCGCTCCTCCGACGAGGACCGGCTCACCGTGATCGCCGCCGGAGTCACCCTGCACGAGGCGCTGAAGGCCGCCGACGCGCTCGCCGAGGACGACATCCGGATCCGGGTCGTCGACCTGTACTCCGTGAAGCCCGTCGACCGGCACACACTGCACCGGGCCGCCGAGGACACCGGCTGTCTGCTCACGGTCGAGGACCACCACGAGGAGGGCGGCCTCGGCGACGCGGTCGCGGAGGCGTTCGCCGACGGCAGGCCCGTACCGCGCCTGGTCCGGCTCGCCGTACGCACCATGCCGGGCTCGGCCGCGCCCGACCAGCAACTGCACGCCGCGGGCATCGACGCCGAGGCGATCGCCGCGGCCGGCCGGCTGCTGGTGGAGGAGGCGATCGTGCGGTGACCGGCGGCAAGGTGCGGACGGGCCGACGCTGACCCTCACGTCCCACCGACCCCGCCAGCCCCGCCAGCCCCTCCGAAACCACTGACCCCTCCAGACCCACAGGCCCTTCTCGCCCCACCTGCCCCGACCGGTCGTTACCGGAGCCGGCCCCTTCCCGTCCGGTGTCGGTCCGACGCGCTGCGTGATATCCGAAATATTCGTGTTTGACTGCTTTTCGTTCGGCCACTCGGACTGCGAGGTGGCCATGAGGAACGCAAGAGACACGTCCCGGACGCAGGGTTCACGGCAAGACCGCGAACACGACGACGGACCAGGCACGGCACATGACCGGCCGAGCTCCATGGAGGTGCTGCGCCAGGCGCGCACCCAACTCGCCGAGCTCACCGGAATGGCCGCCGAGACCGTGTCGTCCTTCGAGCAGACCGAGGACGGCTGGGCGCTGGAGATCGAGGTCCTCGAACTCCCCAGGGTGCCCGACACGATGAGCCTGATGGGCAGCTACCGGGTCGACCTCGACCCCGGGGGACAGCTCACCGGCTACCGGCGCGTATGCCGCTACGAACGCGGCCGCGCCGACCCACACAGGCCCGGCGGTCACTAGGCCGCCCGCCCGTGCCCGTCCACACATCCCACGGCAAGGAGGTCGGACCGGCATGACCGTTGTACCGGCACAGCAGACCGGCGGGGGCGTCAGCAGCGGCAGTCTCTACGACGTGCTCGAACTCGTCCTCGACCGAGGACTGGTCATCGACGCGTTCGTGCGGGTCTCCCTGGTCGGCATCGAGATCCTGAAGATCGACATACGGGTCGTCGTCGCCAGCGTCGACACGTATCTGCGCTTCGCCGAGGCCTGCAACCGGCTCGACCTGGAGTCGGGTCCGCACAAGACCCCCGGCCTGCCCGACATCGTCGGCGAGGTCACGGAGTCCGGCGCCCGCGGCAAGTCGAAGGGCGCGCTGTCCGGCGCCGCCCAGACGATCTCGGACGCCTTCCAGCAGGCACGCGACGAGCACTCGGGCTCGGGTTCGGGATCGGACGCGGGTTCGGGCGAGACCGAGTCCAGGCCGCGCCCCCGTAGGCCGGCCTCGGCCCGCCGCAAGGAGAGGGAGGAGCAGGAGTGAGTACGTACGTCTACGGCATCACGGCCGCCGCGCACCCCGACCTGCCCGAGGGCATGGGCGGCGTCGGCGATCCGCCGCGCCGGGTGCGGGTGCTCACGGAAGGCGAACTGGCCGCACTGGTCAGTGAGGCCCCCGAAGGGCTCCGGCCCAAACGCCGGGATCTCCTGGCCCACCAGAACGTGCTGGCGGAGGCCGGGGGCGGCGGCTGTGTCCTGCCCATGCGGTTCGGCAGCGTCGCCCCGGACGACTGCACCGTCACCGGGGTCCTCGCCGAACGCGCGGATCACTACCGGGAGCGGTTGCGCACCCTCGACGGCAAGGTCGAGTACAACGTCAAGGCCGGCCATGTCGAGGCGGCCGTACTGCACCGGGTGATGTCCGAGAACGCGGAGCTGCGCGCCCTCACCGAGGCCAACCGGCAGGCCGGCGGCGGCAGTTACGAGGACCGGCTGCGGCTCGGCGAGATGGTCGTGGGCGCCGTACGGGTTCGTGAGGCCGAGGACGCGGTCGAGATCCGGCAGACACTGGAACCGGAGGCGGCGGCCGTGAGCGTGGGACCCGAGTCCACCGGCTGGCTCGCCAATGTGTCGTTCCTCGTGGACCAGGGCTCCGTCATGGCGTTCCTGGCCGGCGTCGAGCGGCTGCGCGGCAGCCATCCGCACCTGGAACTGAGCGTCAACGGCCCGCTCCCGCCGTACAGCTTCGTCGAACCGGGCCCCGCCGAGCCCGCGGGAAGCGTCGTCGGCGGGGTGCGGGGCGGTCAGGAGTAGAGACCCATGGGAGTCATCAAGGAGCTGCTGCTCCTGCCCTTCGCGCCCGTGCGCGGCAGCGCCTGGGTCGTCGAGCAGGTGCTGGACGAGGCGGAACGGATCTACTACGACCCGGCAGCGGTCCGGATCGAACTGGCCCGGCTGGAGGAGCGCCTGGAGGCCGGTGAGATCGACGACGAGGAGTTCGACCGGGCCGAGGACGAGCTCCTCGACCGGCTGGAGACCGCCCTGCGCAGAGGTGCGGGGCACGGCAATGGGATGCATACATGAACCGCATCGGACTGGGCCTCGCGATCGGGGCCGGATATCTCCTGGGCCGGACCAGGAAACTGAAACTGGCCTTTGCCGTCGGCTCCTTGATGGCCGGCAAACGGCTGAACCTGAGCCCGAAGGCGGTGATGGACCTGGCCAACCAGCAACTGCGCGACAACCCGCAGTTCAAGGAGATCGGGAACCAGCTGCGCGAGGATCTGCGCGGGGTCGGCAAGGCCGCCTCGGGCGCCATGGTCGAGCGCCAGTTGGACGCCTTCGCCGACCGGCTGCACGACCGTACCGCCGAGGTACGCGACCAGCTCGCGGGTGTCGTGCCGGACACCGGCGACCTCGCTCCCGGCGACGACCGGGACGATGAGGAACCCGAGGGCAAGGCCGACATGGCTGAGAAGGCTGACAAGGCCGGGAGCGACCGTGGCAAGAGGCCCGCGCGCAAGACGTCGGGCCGCAAGGCCGCCCCCAAGCAGGCGGCGAAGAAGCCGCCGGCCAAGAAGGCAGCAGGCAAGAAGCCCCCGGCCAGGAAGGCCGCACAGGGCCGGGCCGCCAGGAGGACGGCGGACCATGCCCGGTCGAAGGGAGGCGGTGACCGATGAACGACAACGGCCCGCTCACGGACGCGGCCCACTCCGAGGCCGCCGAACGCCTGAAGACAGAGCTGCAGGAGTACCTCACCGCCCAGACCGAGCGCCTGCTCACGAGCGCGGGCCGCACACTCGGCGAGGCCACCGGCAAGCTCAACGACATCGCCGAGGGCAACAGTCCGGGCTTCGGCAAGCTCGCCCTCGACGCCGGCCGCAAGGTCGCCGAGGGCAAGGGCCCGCTGCGCTCCGCACTGGAGCTCGGCCTCTCCCACGCCAAGGACACCGTGATGGAGCAGGTGAAGAATCTCGGCGGCGGCAAAGGGAAGGGCAAGGGCAAGGGAGGGGGCCAGAAGCCGACCGTCATCATGGAGTCCGTCGACGTCGGTGTGCCGGTGCGCACCGCCTACGACCAGTGGACCCGCTACCAGGACTTCAGCACCTTCGCCAAGGGCGTGAAGAGCGCCGGCCGCGGCGACGACACCACGTCGGACTGGCAGGGCAAGATCTGGTGGTCCAGCCGCAGCTGGAAGGGCAAGACCGTCGAGCAGATCCCGGACTACCGCATCCAGTGGTCGTCGCAGGGCGCCAAGGGCACCCACAAGGGCGTCGTGACCTTCCACCGCCTCGACGACAACCTCACCCGCGTGCTGCTGGTGATCGAGTACTACCCGAGCGGCTTCTTCGAGAAGACCGCCAACATCTGGCGTGCCTCGGGCCGCCGGACCCGTCTCGACCTCAAGCACTACGCCCGCCACATCTCCCTCAAGGGAGAAGTGGACGACGGCTGGCGCGGCGAGATCCGCGACGGCGAGGTGGTCCGCAGCCACGAGGACGCGGTGGCGAAGGAGGAAGAGGAACGGGACGAGGAGTCGTACGAGGAGTCCTACGAGGACGAGGAGCCGTACGACGAGGCGGAGGACACCGAGCAGGGGGATGATGAGGAGTACGCGGACGAGGATGAGGACGAGGACGAGGAGGGTCCCGAGGGCGAGTACGAGGACTCGGAGGACGCTGAGGAATCCGAGAACGAGTACGAGGACGAGAACGAGTACGCCGGGTCCGGGAGCCGTCGATGACGATGGCCGGCCGGCTGCCCGAGCCCTACGGACGTGACAGCGGGGGCGCCAACCTCGCCGACATCCTGGAGCGCGTCCTGGACAAGGGCATCGTCATCGCCGGTGACATCAGGATCAACCTGCTCGACATCGAGCTGCTCACCGTCAAGCTCCGGCTGATCGTCGCCTCCGTCGACCGGGCGAAGGAGATGGGCATCGACTGGTGGGAGCACGACCCGGAGCTGTCCACCCGCGCCCGGCGCGACCAGCTCACCCGGGAGAACCACGAGCTGCGCGAGCGGCTCGCGGCGCTGGAGGCGCTGGAGACCGGTCGCGGACAGCGCGAGGAGGAGGACCGATGACCGCACAGGCCGGACTCCGGTACGTGTACGCCGTCTGCCGGCCCTTCCAGGCGGCCCTCCAGGCCCAGCTCACCGGCGTGGCCGGCGCCCCGCCCGGACTGCTCAGACACCACGGTCTGGTCGCCGTCGTCAGCACGGTCCCGGAGGGCGACTTCGCCGAGGAGCCGCTGCGGGGCCACTTGGAGGACCTGGACTGGCTGGCCGCGACCGCCCGCGCCCACCAGGGCGTGATCGACGCGCTCACGACGGTCACCACGCCGCTGCCGCTCCGGCTCGCCACGGTCTTCCGGGACGACAGCGGCGTACGGGTCATGATGGAGGCCCGCGAGGCCGACTTCCGGCACACCCTCGACCGGCTCGAAGGGCGGGTCGAGTGGGGGGTCAAGCTGTACGCCGACCCGCCGGAGCAGGAAGCCCCGCCCGCAGGGAAGCCCACAAGCGGGCGGGACTATCTGCGGCAGCGGCGGACCCGCACCCATGAATACGAGGAGAAATGGCGGGCCGCCGAGGAATTCGCCCGCGCCCTGCATGAGCGGCTTTCCCGGCGTGCCGAGGATTCCCGGCTGCACCCTCCGCAGAACGCGGCGCTTTCCGGAGCTCCCGGGCAGAACCTCCTCAATGCGGCTTATCTCGTGGCGCGTGCGGATTCCGAGGAATTCGTGGAGCTGGTCGACCGTACAAAGGACGAGGCTACGGGGATGCGGGTGGAACTCACCGGGCCCTGGGCGGCCTACTCCTTCTCCGAACCGACGGAATCCTCCGAGTCGGCGGAATCGTCCGAACCGGCGGAACCGGCGGAACCGGCGCAATCGCGGGAGTCGCCGTGACCGTCGTCGAACGCCGTGAGGTCGCCTTGGTCGATCTGCTCGACCGGCTGCTGGCCGGCGGCGTCGTCATCACCGGCGACATCACCCTGCGCATCGCGGACGTCGACCTCGTGCGCATCGACCTCAACGCGCTGATCAGCTCGGTCAACGGCCGAGTTCCGGCGCCGTGGGGGGAGTCGACATGAGCGGGCGCCGCAACCGGCTGGACCTGGACCCGGACACCGTCGAGCGCGACCTGGTCAAACTCGTGCTGACCGTGGTGGAGTTGCTGCGCCAGCTGATGGAACGCCAGGCGCTGCGCCGCTTCGACACCGGGGACCTCACCGAGCAGCAGGAGGAGCGGATCGGGCTCACCCTGATGCTCCTGGAGGACCGCATGGCCGAACTCCGGGACCGCTACGGACTGCGGCCCGAGGACCTGAATCTGGACCTCGGGCCGCTGGGGCCGCTGTTGCCGCGTGAGTGACTCCGGCAGGGCCGGCGGTGTCACCACCGATACCAGCGCCCCCTGCCGCCGGCGCCGGTCGTGCCACGCACCAGGAATCCCAGAAGCCAGAGGACCAGTACGACGAGTGCGATCCACCAGAGCAGTTTCACCGCGAATCCGGCACCGAACAGAATCAGGACCAGAAGCAGTACCAGCAGAATGGGAACCATAGTGTGAACCTCCTGTGGACCGGGTTTCCCGGAATCCACGGATCAGGCTCACTTACGGCACAGAATTTCTCCGTGCAGCACGGCGAACCAGCCGTCCTCCTGCCCCGCCCACTCCCGCCAGGCCGACGCGATGGCCTCCAGTTGCCCGGTGGTCGCGTGACCCCCCTCCGTGGCCCGCTCGGCATAGGAGGAGGCGACCGTACGGTCCGCCCACAGCCCGCCCCACCAGGCCCGTTCCCCGGCCGTGCTGTACGTCCAGGTGCCGGAGGTGGCTGTGATGTCGGCGAGCCCGGCCGCCAGCGCCCAGGACCGCAGCCGCCGTCCGGCGTCCGGCTCGCCCCCGTTGGCCCGGGCCACCCGCCCGTACAGCTCCAGCCAGTCGTCCAGACCGGGCACCGCCGGGTACCAGGTCATCGCCGCGTAGTCCGCGTCCCGTACGGCGATGAAGCCGCCGGGCTTGGTGACCCGGCGCATCTCGCGCAGCGCCTGCACAGGGTCGCCCACGTGCTGGAGCACCTGGTGGGCGTGGACCACGCAGAAGGTGTCGTCGGGGTAGTCCAGCGCGTGCACGTCGGCGGCCGCGAAGTCCACGTTCGTCAGCCCGCGCCCGGCGGCGGTCGCCCGGGCCTGGTCCAGGATCGCCGGCGCGTGGTCCACACCCGTGACATGTCCGTCGGGGACCAGCGCCGCCAGGTCGGCGGTGATGGTGCCCGGACCGCAGCCGATGTCCAGGATCCGCATATGGGGCTTGAGCGAACCCAGCAGATAGGCAGCCGAGTTGGCGGCGGTTCGCGAGGTGTGGGAACGCAGCACCGACTCGTGGTGCCCGTGCGTGTAGACGGCGGTCTCCCGTGGCTTCGACATGACTCAACCCCTTGGCGTCATACCGGCGGACGGGGTCGGGCGACCCCGTCCCGCGGTATCCGCAACGCTACGCCCGCGTGCCGAATGATGAGACCTGCGTTTTACTATATGGACTGACGGAAGGTCACTTCAGGGCAGCGGCCGGTACACGGTCAGCGCCTTCGGCAGCTTGTCCACCGTCAACTCGCCTACGACATCGGTGACTTCACCGTCGTACGCGAGCGGGGTGCCGGTCGTCAGACCGGTCAGGCGCAGTCGGCGCACCCGTACCTCCGCATGCGCGGGGGAGCGTGCGATCGGGCCCGCGAGGGCGGCGGAGAGCAGACGGACCGCGGGGTGCCGGCCGCCGTGCACCACCCGTACGTCCAGCTGCCCGTCCGCCAGGTCGGTGCGACGGGCCGGGGCCAGGCCCATCCGGTGATAGAGGCAGTTGCCGACGAACAGCAGCCACAACGGGTGCCGGGAGCCGCCGAGTTCGACCTTCATCGGATGCCGGTCCGCACGCAGCACGCGCAGCACGGCCAGCACCTCGGCCGCCCGCCCGCCGATCCGGTGCGCCCAGCGCTCCCGCTCCCGGACCAGCTCCGGATAGACGCCCAGGCTCAGTGTGTTGAGGAAGAAGCCCTCCCGGTCGCCGGTGGTGAAGCGGCCGACGTCCACCCGGACGGCCTCGCCCTCACGCACCGCCCGGGCCAGGCCCCGGCCGTCCTCCACGCTCAGGTCGAGGGCGAAGTGGTTGAGGGTGCCGCCGGGCAGGACCGCGAGCGGCAGCCCGTGGCGCAGGGCGGTCCGGGCGGCCGCGTTCACGGTGCCGTCGCCGCCGCACACCCCCAGTGCCCGCGCCCGCGCCGCCGCCTTCTCCAACTCGGCCTTCACCTCGTCCGGTTCGCACTCCACCAGCTCCGCCCTCGGCAGCTCGTCGCGGAGCACCCGCACCCGGTCGACACTGCCGGAGGCCCGGTTGGCCACCACCACCAGACCGTCCCCGTCGGGCAGCGCCGGGGCGTCCGCGCGGGGCCGGGGCGGCGGGCCGGTCCGCGCCCGGGTCGGCACCATCGCGCGCACGGCGAACGCGGCTCCGATGCCCAGCGCCGCGCCCGCGAGCACGTCGCTCGGGAAGTGCACACCCGTGTAGACCCGGGACATGGCGACCGAGAACGCCAAGGGCGCCACGACCGCGCCCCACGCCGGGGACTCCAGGGCGACCCCGGCCGCGAAGGCCGCCGCCGACGCCGCGTGCCCCGAGGGGAACGAGGTGGTGATCGGCTGCCGCTTCAGGTGCCGTACCGCCGGCACCGGATCGAGGACCGGCCGGGGCCGGCGCACCGACCGTTTGCCGAGGGTGTTGATGGTCAGGGACGCCAGGCTCAGCGAGGCCAGGCCGCGGGCGGCGGCCCGGCGGGCGCGCGGGGTGCGCGACGCGGCCACCGCGGCCGCCGCCGCGAACCACAGCACCCCGTGGTTGGCGCTCCGGCTCAGCCGCGGCAGCACCGGCTCCGCGAACGGCCAGTTCCGCTCGGCGGCCACCTCGAACAGCCGGTGGTCGAGAGCGAGCAGCCGGCCGCGCAGCGGGTGCCGGCCGGGCTTGGGGACGGTCAGGTCGACGTCTGGGCTCATGCGGGTCCGGGTACCCTGAAGTCGCCGTTTCCTGTCGGTACGCGGTGCGGTCGAGTGAGAGGAACCCCTGGATGCGCCTGCTCCTCATACGTCACGGACAGACCCCGGCCAACGTCGACTTCCTGCTCGACACCGCCGTACCCGGCCCCGGTCTGACCGCGCTCGGCGAGCAGCAGGCGGCGGCGCTGCCCGGGGCTCTCACCGGCGAGGACATCGCGGCCCTCTACGTCTCCACCCTGACCCGCACCCAGCTCACCGCCGCGCCGCTGGCGGCCGCCCGTGGCCTCGACCCGATCGTCCGCGACGGCATCCGGGAGGTCTCCGCGGGCGATCTGGAGATGCTGCCCGGCCACTCCGAGGCCGGTGAGCAGTACATGCGGACCGTGTTCGCCTGGGCGGGCGGCGACACCGCGCTGCGCATGCCCGGCGGCGAAACCGGGGACGAGGCCCTGGCCCGCTACGACGCGGTGATCGCCGAGGCCGCCGGGAGCGGCGCCGGCACGGTCGCGATGTTCAGTCACGGCGCCGCGATCCGCCTGTGGACCGCGGCCCGCGCCGACAACGTCGACGTCCCCTACGCCGCGTCCCGCCCGCTCGACAACACGGGCGTGGTCGTCCTGGAGGGCTCCCCGGCCGACGGCTGGAAGGCCCTGTCCTGGGAGGGCGCGGTCGTGGAACCGACAGGGGTGAGCGGACCGACGGGCGAGCCGCTGGAGCCGGCCGCGGAGTAGAGGGGCGCCGGTGAGTTCCGGGTGCGGGCCGGTGGGGGCTGGTCGCGCAGTTCCCCGCGCCCCTGAAAGGGCGCTGCAGCAACGCACCCCTGAAGGGGCGCGAGCAACCACGACGCGCCCGCACCCGGAGGACCACCGTCACCGCCCATAACGGTTTGCCCCAGGTGGGTGGTGCCCCGCAGAATCCCTCACCATGGGACATCTGGAAGCCGCGCACCTCGAGTACCACCTCCCCGACGGGAGGGCCCTGCTCGGCGACGTGTCCTTCAGGGTCGGCGAAGGGGCGGCCGTCGCCCTCGTCGGCCCCAACGGTGCCGGCAAGACCACCCTGCTCCGGCTGATCTCCGGCGAGCTCAAGCCGCACGGCGGCACCGTGACCGTGAGCGGCGGCCTCGGCGTGATGCGCCAGTTCGTGGGCTCCGTACGGGACGAGACGACCGTCCGCGACCTGCTGGTGTCCGTCGCCCCGCCGGGGATCCGCGAGGCCGCGCGCGCCGTCGACCAGGCCGAGCACGGCATCATGACCGTCGACGACGAGGCCGCCCAGCTGCGCTACGCGCAGGCCCTCTCCGACTGGGCCGAGGTGCGCGGCTACGAGCACGAGACGCTCTGGGACATGTGCACGACGGCCGCGCTCGGGGTGCCGTACGAGAAGGCCCAGTGGCGGCAGGTGCGCACCCTCTCCGGCGGTGAGCAGAAGCGGCTGGTGCTGGAGGCCCTGTTCCGCGGCGCCGACGAGGTGCTGCTGCTGGACGAGCCGGACAACTACCTCGACGTCCCCGGCAAGCGCTGGCTGGAGGAGCAGCTGAAGGAGACCCGCAAGACGGTCCTGTTCGTCTCCCACGACCGGGAACTCCTCGCCCGCGCCGCCGAGAAGATCGTCTCCGTGGAGCCCTCACCGGCCGGCGCCGACGCCTGGGTGCACGGCGGCGGCTTCGCCACCTACCACGAGGCCCGCCGGGAACGCTTCGCCCGCTTCGAGGAGCTGCGCCGCCGCTGGGACGAGAAGCACGCACAGCTGAAGAAGCTGGTGCTGACGCTCCGTCAGGCCGCCGCCGTCTCCCATGAGATGGCGTCCCGGTACGCGGCCGCGCAGACCCGGCTGCGCAAGTTCGAGGAGGCTGGCCCGCCGCCGGAGCCGCCGCGCGAGCAGGACATCAGGATGCGCATCAAGGGCGGCCGTACCGGCGTTCGGGCCGTCACCTGCGCCGGACTCGAACTGACCGGCCTGATGAAACCCTTCGACCTGGAGGTCTTCTACGGCGAACGGGTCGCCGTCCTCGGCTCCAACGGCTCCGGCAAGTCGCACTTCCTGCGGCTGCTGGCCGGCGAGGACGTGACGCACACGGGGCAGTGGAAGCTGGGTGCGCGGGTGGTACCCGGGCACTTCGCCCAGACCCACGCCCACCCCGAGCTGCAGGGCCGTACTCTCCTCGACATCCTGTGGACGGAACACTCCCAGGACCGCGGCGCGGCCATGTCCCGCCTGCGCCGCTACGAGCTCACCAACCAGGCCGAACAGACCTTCGACCGTCTCTCCGGCGGCCAGCAGGCCCGCTTCCAGATCCTCCTGCTGGAGCTGCAGGGTGTGACCGCGCTGCTGCTCGACGAGCCGACCGACAACCTCGACCTGGAGTCCGCCGAGGCCCTCCAGGAGGGGCTCGAAGCCTTCGACGGCACGGTGCTCGCCGTCACCCACGACCGCTGGTTCGCCCGCTCCTTCGACCGCTACCTGGTCTTCGGCACCGACGGCCGGGTCCGCGAGACCCCCGAGCCGGTCTGGGACGAGCGCCGGGTGGAGCGCGCACGCTAGACGAGAGGCCCGGGAGCCCGGACCTTCGTACAGTGGATGCAGGAATCCGGACCGCCGGGACCCACACGACGAGCGGGGTACCACCATGACCGGAGTCGACCCCAGCCGGCTGGACGACCAGCAGCTCATGAAGGAGCTGGAGACCATCCACCGGACGCGCCACGACACCCTGCTGTACGGGTCCAACGACGCGCTGCGCGCCCACAACGAGCGCATGGCCCAGCTTGAGGGCGAATACCTGCGCCGCAACCCGCGCCGCGTCGTCGCCGCCGGCCGCACCCGGGAGGGCGCCCGGGAGCGGAGCTGTGCGGAGGCGGCGGCACCGCAGACCCCGGCGAGCTGAGCCCGGCGGACCGACCCGGCGCAGGTTGCGCCGGTCGACCGGCCGGCGCCCCGAACGAGTCCGCCGAGGCGCCGCGGTCCCCGGTACCGCGCCGCCGACGGGCAGGGCTGCCCGCCGGCGGCGCGGTTTTCTCGACGTCGTCGCTCCGGCTCACTCCCCGCCGATCACCGCCTCCGCCAGCGCCAGCAGGTTGCCGTAGCGCTTCGAACGCGGCAGCCCGGACACCTGCCGGACCAAGGCGTCGGGGGCGTTCCCGCGGCGCAGCACGCCGGCCAGCTCCCTCGGCTGCGCCGGGAAGTCGTGCCGGGTCAGGGACCGGGCCAGCTCCAGCCGCACCGTCGCGAGCGACGGCCGCTCACTGCTCCACGGCATCATCGGGGCGCGGAACACCTCCGGATCGTCCTCTGCGGGCGGCTCGGGGTCGTTCCAGTCCTCGGTACGTGTCGGATGCCCGGACCTGAGCAGCCCGCGCAGCTCATGCTTCATCTCGTCGTCCCGGCGAACACTCAGCCGGTCACTGCCTCGCTGCATGTCTCCCTCCAGGTACATCAAGGGGTGCGGAACGCGTACCCGGGGAGGCGGGACCGACACGGGGATCCGGGGGCGGATCCTTCGGGCGCCCGGTCACCTGAACGGAGGCGCACGTCCCGCGAATGGGGGTCGGCCGCGCGCGGCACGGCGTGGGGCGGGCTGTGATGGCTGCGAGGGCACGAGCCGCGTGTCTCCGGAGTCGTACGTCCTGAGGAGCCCACGCCATGCGCCGCACCGTTCGCGCCCTGTCCGCCGCCGTCCTGGCGGGTGCCGCGTTCGGCGCCGCCGGCAGTACGGCCGCCGCGGCCGACCCCGCCGCCGAGGTGGCCCCGGGCAAGGCCCGGCCCGGGGCCACCGTCACCGTCTCCGTCACCTGCGAGGGCGGCGGCGGGCGGGCGCCCGCGACCCTGGACGCCTCCTCACCGGCGTTCGCCGAGCACACCGTACGGCTGACCAAGGTCGGCCAGGGCACGGCCGGCCCCGCCTACCGGGGCACCGCCCGGGTCGCCGCTGGAGACACGGAGAAGGCCTATACGGAGGGCAACGCGACGGATGCCACGGCCGGCACCGAGCGGACCGGCGCCTCGAACGTCGACGGGACCTGCCCGACCGCCGGCGGCGGACGGGCAAGGCCCTGGAGCGCGCACTTCACGATCGACCGGGGCGACGGCAGCGACGCCCCTCCGGAGCTCGGCGGCACGGATTTCCTGCGCGACGACGGCGTGGCTTCCCCGGGCGCGGTTTCCCCGGGCGTGGGTGGCACGGTTCCTCGTGGGGACGACGGCTCGGGTGTCCGAGCGGATGACGGCTCGGTTCCTCGCGGGGACAACGGCGTGGTTCCACCGGTCGGCGGTGGCACGGCGCCTCTGGGGAACGAGGGAACGGCCCCGCGCGGGGGCGACGGGACGGGTTCCCGCGGGGGTGATGTCACGGGTTCTCGTGGGGACGACGGCGTGGTTCCACCGGTCGGCGGTGGCACGGCGCCTCTGGGGAACGAGGGAACGGCCCCGCGCGGGGGCGACGTGACGGGTTCCCGCGGGGGTGATGTCACGGGTTCTCGTGGGGACGACGGGACGGGCGGCCGCGGGGGTGACGTCACCGGCTCCCGTGGGGACGATGCCACTGGTCCTCAGGGGGAGGACGGTACGGGTTCCCGGGGGGACGGTGAGCGGCCCTGTGGCGGTGGGCAGTTGTCGTGCGGGGGTGACGGGCGGACGTGCGGTGAGGCGAAGGGTGCGTCCTGTGAGGGCGGGCAGGAGTGCGGCGGGGCGCGTGCCGGTGACGTGTCCTGTGTTCCGCCGGGGGCGCAGCACGGGGTGGAGGCCGGGGAAGGGGGCGCCTTCACCGACTCGGTTCCCGCACTCGTCGCGGGTGCGGTGCTGATCGCGGCCGCCTGCGCCGGCGCGGCGTACCGGCTGTGGGGCGGCCGGTTCCGCACCGTCGGCTGAGCCGGCCGCCGCGGCCGACGGCGGCGCACGGCCCGGACCGGACAGCACTCGGCACCACGGACTGCGCGGAGGCGGACATGCGGCGGACGGATCCCGAGGGCCACGGACCTGTCCGGTACGGGCCGGCCCCGCCCGACGACGGGCTGCCCGTCCTGCCCGAGCTCTCCGCCGCGCTGGCCGCCGCCGCGGGCCGGGGCGGGGAGGAGCCCGTCGGCGGCGGGGCCACGCTGATCGACGCGGCCTGCGGGTACTGGGAGCGGCGCGGGCTGGCGGTCACCGGTGATCGCGTGGCCGCCGGCCCCGGCGCCCCCGCCCTGCTGCTCGCCCTCACCGCCGTGCTCGGCGGCGACGTCCTCGTGCCGCGCCCCTGCGCCGCATGGTGGGCGCCGTACGCCAGACTGCTCGGCCGGCCCGTCTTCCATGTGCCCACCCCGGCCGAGTCCGGGGGCGTACCCGACCCGTACGCGCTGCTGGAGACCGTGCGCCGGGTCCGGGACGAAGGCGGTGACCCGCGGCTGCTGGTGCTGTCGATCGCGGACGACCCGACCGCCACCGTCGCCCCGCCCGAACTGCTGCACGAGACGGTGGAGGCGGCCGCCGGCGAGGGCCTTCATCTGGTCAGCGACGAGACCTGGCGCGACACCCTGCACGCCCCGCGCGCCACTGTGCTGCTGAGCCCCGCCGAGATGCTCCCGGAACGGGTCAGCGTCGTCACCGACCTGGCCGGCGCGCTGCTTCCGGCCGGCTGGCCCGCCGCGGTCGCCCGGTTTCCCGAGGGAGACACCGGTACGGCCCTGCACGCGCGCGTGCTCGACGTCCTCACCGCGATGGGCGCCCGCCTCGCCGGCCCGGTCGCGGTCGCCGCCGGCTATGCGCTCGACGAGCCCGAGCCCGTCGTCGTACGCCGGGAGGCTGCCGTACGCCTGCACGCGCGCGTGGCCGCCGCGGTGCACGGCGTGGTGGTCGCCGGCGGGGGGCTGGTCCGGCCGCCGCAGGCCGGCCGTCATCTGTACGCCGACCTGGAACCCCTGCGCGCCGCGCTCGGCGCCCAGGGGGTGGGCGACGCACAGGAGTTGGAGGACTTCCTCGGTGCGCGGCTCGGTATGCCCGCGCCCGGCGGCCACCGCTTCGGCGACGACCTCGCGGCACTGCGGGTACGGTTCGCCACCGGGCCGCTGCTGGGCCGCACCGACGAGGAACGCCTGGAATGCCTCATGTCACCCGCACCGTTGGAACTGCCACACGTGCAACGCGCGTTGATGTCCCTGGGGTCGGTACTGGACGGCCTCCGCGACGATGCTCGGCGATGGGAGCCTCCTCGATGACGCAGCAGACGCAGCAGACGCAGCAGACGCATGAGCCCGAGTCAGGGTCCGTTCTGCCGACCGCCACCACGACCGGGGACGCCGTCACCTCCACGGCCCCGGTTCCGCACGCGCCGCCGTTCCCGCCGCTGGCCGACCCCCGGCCCCTGGGCGAACTCCGCGTCTGGCCGCGGACTTTCCACGACCGTCTGACCGCCCCGCTGCCCGGCCTCAAGGCGATGGCCCGTTTCGCCCGTGAAGGGTCCGTCCGCCCCGGCCGCGAGGGGCTCGTCGACGTCCCGCGGCTGCCCTACGAACCCGGCCCGCTGCCCCGCGTCGACACCGACACCGTCGCCGTCACCTGGGCGGGACACGCCAGTTGGGTCGTCCGGATCGGCGGCCTGACCGTCCTCACCGACCCCGTCTGGTCCCGCCGGATCCTCGGCACCCCCGCCCGGACCACCCCCGTCGGCGTCGCCTGGGAGACCCTGCCGCGCGTCGACGCGGTCGTCATCAGCCACAACCACTACGACCACCTGGACGCCCCCACCCTGCGCCGACTCCCGCGCGACACCCCGGTGTTCGTGCCGGCCGGGCTCGGCCGCTGGTTCCGGCGCCGCCGCTTCACCACCGTCACCGAGCTGGACTGGTGGGAGGCGGCCGAATTGAATCCAAGGGGCGGCGCCGAAGGCGCCTCGGTTGAGGGTGGTGGCGGGCGACGGGCGGGCGTCCGCTTCGACTTCGTCCCCGCCCACCACTGGTCAAGGCGCGGCCTCGCCGACACCTGCCACAGCCTCTGGGGCGGCTGGGTCCTCACCGCCCCCGACGGCAGGCGCGTCCACTTCGCCGGCGACACGGGCTACGGCCACTGGTTCTCCCGCATCGGCCGCCGCTACCCCGGCATCGACCTGGCCCTCCTCCCCATCGGCGCCTACGACCCCCGCTGGTGGCTCAGCGACGTCCACTGCGACCCGGAGGAGGCGGTCCGGGCGGCACAGGACCTCGGCGCACGACGGATGGCGCCCATGCACTGGGGCACCTTCATCCTCTCGGCAGAGCCGGTCCTAGAGCCTCTGACCCGGGTGCGGGCGGCCTGGGAGAGGGCGGGGCTGGACCGGGTGAACCTGTGGGATCTGCCGGTGGGCGGCTCAAAAATCCTGGAACGGACGCCACTTCGAAGCGCCGTCGACTAGGGCGCCCCCTTGGGGGCGCGGGGAACCGCGCGAGCAACCACAACGCACGCACGCACCACAACGCACCTGCGCACCACAACGCACCTGCGCACCACAACGCACCCGCGCACCACAACGCACCCGCGCCCCGCAACACTCCCTCACCCCGCAGACCGAGCCCGCCGCCACAAACCCGGTGCCACACTGATGACCACGGTCAGGGCGACCGCCACCACGACCCCCTCCCACGGCTCCGGGAACAACGACCCGCCCAGGATCCCGATCACCTGATAGGTCGCCGCCCACGCCAGACACGCCGGCGCGTTCCCCCGCGCGAACCGCCTGAGCGGCCAGTCCGCCAGCAGACACGCCAGCATCACCGGGATACGACCGGCCGGCACCAACCGCGACAGCACCAGCACCGACACCCCGTGCTCGGCCAGCTTCGCCCGCGTCTGCTCCAGCCGGTCCTCCGGCGCCCGTCCCCGGATCGCCGCCAGCCACCGCGACCCGTTCCTCGACCCCATCCCGCGCCGCCCCAGCCAGTACAGCGCCGCATCCCCCAGGAACGCCGCCAGCGACGCCGTCACGAACACCAGCGCCAGAGCGAACGGCGCCGTCTGGTGGAACGCCACCACCGCCGCCGAACTCACCAGCGCCCCCGTCGGCACCACCGGCACCAACGCGCCTATCAGCACCAGCAGAAACAGCGTCGGATACCCGATCGCCTGCTGCGTGGACTCGGTGGCGGGCGAGGTCGCCGCCGTGGATCCGGCGGCGGCCGCCATGACCACCAGCAGTCTCACCGTGCGACCTCCAGCCGCACACGCTCCCCGTGGCCGAGCTTGTGCACCGTCACCTGCGGCGCGTACTCGGCCGCGAGGCGCACGAACTCGTCGCCCGGTGCATGGAACTCGTGCGGGCGCACCGCGTCCATGCCGATCGGCCAGTACGTCCCGTAGTGCACCGGCACCGCGCTGCGCGGTGCCAGCGCGGCCAGCGCCCGGGCCGCCCGCCCGGCGTCGAGGTGCCCCTCCCCGAGATACGGCCCCCACCCGCCGACCGGCAGCAGGGCCACGTCCACCGGCCCGACCACCTGGGCCATCTCGTCGAACAGCCCGGTGTCCCCGGCGAAGTACGTCCGTGCCGCGCCCTCGACGACGTACCCGAGGGCGGGGGAGCGGTGCGGGCCGACCGGCAGCCGCCGGCCGTCGTGCAATGCGGGCACGGCGCGCACGACCAGGGGGCCGACGTGCACCTCGTCCCCGACCCCGACCTCCGTGATCCGCAGCCGGTCCAGACGCCGGAGCGCGGGTATCGCCCGTGGTGCGCCCCGGGGCACCAGCAGGCGCGTACCCGGCGCGAGCCCGGCGAGCGAGGGGACGTGCAGATGGTCGGCGTGCAGATGGGAGACGAGCGCGAGGTCCGCGTGCCGGGCCTCGGACGGCGGCGGGGCACCCCGGCGGCGGCGCAGATGCGCGAGCCGGCGCGCGAACAGAGGATCGGTGAGCACGCGTACGCCCGAATCCTCGATGGTGCAGGTGGCGTGACCCCACCAGGTGATCTCCACCGGCACCTTCTTTGCCTCCTTCGCGCGACTCCCCGAAGCCTACGTGCAGGAGTATGGTCGGCGGCGAAACCCGGAGGTGAGGGGGACGCCATGGGACAGCCGCGGGGTGCCTCCGGCGGGCTCGCGCCGGTGCGGGTGACCGCGATCGCGAGTCTGACGCCCCTGGAGGAACTGGAGATCGACCCCTTCCTGGTCGACTCCCGCAGCCAGCACGCGATGTGCGCCCGCTGGGCCGTGGAGCACGGGTACGTGATCGCCCGCGAACTCCTGGTCCGCGGCCTGCGTCACGACCACAGCGCCCTGTGGGCGGGGGTCCGGCCCGGCCTCGACGTCTTCGTCGCACCCAGCAGACGGGTGCTGGAGAGCGCGCTCTCGTCGGTCGACGACTTCACGGCCGAGTGCGCGCGGCGCGGGGTCCGGGTGGAGACCGTGGGCCGTGCCGAACCACGCTACGACGCCCGGATGAAGGCCATGATCCACCGGAGACTGTCGATGCCCACGGCCGGGTACGACGGCAGGTGAGCCCGCTCTCGCCCCACCGCCGTATGACAGTGTTGACCGCACGGGACCCGCGGCCGGTGCGGGGCGTGGACGTGAGGTCGGTGGGGCGTGCGGTGGCGGCGGGTCGTCAGTCAGATCGGGCGGAGCGTCACGGTGTGGGCGGTCTCCACCGTCACGATGCTGGTGCTCGCCGGGATCCTGCCCGACTTCCAGCTCCAGTCCCCGGACGGTGACAGCGCCACCCGGATCGCCGTGACCGCGGCCCTCGGCGCCGGCGCCTTCGGTGTGCTGTCGGCCGTCGTATGGCCCCTTCTCGTACGGCTGCTGCTGCTCGTGCCCGCCCTCGTCCTCGGCCTGCTGGTCTTCTTCCTCAACGGCTCCCTCCTCCTCGTCGCCCTGCGGATCAACCCCTCCGGGCAGAGCGAGGCCGCGCCGGAGACCGCCGTGATCGTCGCCGCCGTGATGTCCGCCGTCGCCTCCGCCACCGGCGGTGCCCTCGCCGTCCGCGACGACGACGCCTACCGGCGCCGGCTCTCCCGCCTCGCCACCCGCCGCCGCAGGTCCCACCCGCCGTGCCCGGCCGTCCCCGGCACCGTCTTCCTCCAGCTCGACGGCGTCGGCCACGACGTCCTCACCGCCGCCGTCGACAAGGGCCTGATGCCCACCGTGGCGCGCTGGCTCCAGGACCCCACCCACCGGCTCACCCCCTGGCGCACCGACTGGTCCAGCCAGACCGGCGCCAGCCAGCTCGGCATCCTGCACGGCTCCAACTTCGACGTCCCCGCCTTCCGCTGGTACGAGAAGGAGCACCGGGAGGTGATGGTCTGCAACCGGCCGACCAGCGCGGCCGAACTCCAGCGCCGGGCCGTCGAGCGCACCGCCGACGGGGGCCTGCTCACCCTGGACGGTGCCAGCCGTGGCAACCTCTTCAGCGGCGGCGCCGACGAACAGGCACTCGTCCTGTCCATCGCCACCCGCCGCCGGGGCCGGGAGAACCGTTCCCGCGCCGGTTACTTCGCCTACTTCTCCGACCCCGCCAACGCCGTCCGTACCGCCCTCTCCTTCTTCGCCGAGGTCGTCCGCGAGATCGGCCAGTCCAGCACGGCCCGGCTCCGCAAGCAGCGGCCGCGCGTCAAACGCGGCGGCCTCTACCCCTTCGTCCGCGCCTTCGCCACCGTCGTCGAACGGGACGTCGTCGTCGCCGCGGTCATGGGCGACCTGCTCGTCGGCCGCAGCGCCGTCTACGCCGACCTGGTCGCCTACGACGAGGTCGCCCACCACTCCGGACCGCACAGTCGCGACGCCGAGAAGGTGCTGCAACGCCTGGACCGCGCCCTCGCCCTGATCGAGAAGGCCGCCGAACACGCCCCGAGGCCGTACAGGATCGTCGTCCTCTCCGACCACGGCCAGAGCCCCGGCGAGACCTTCCGCGCCCGCTACGGGCTCACCCTGGGCGACCTGGTGCGCGCCGGCTGCGGGCTGCCCGTGCCGCGGCGGGCCGTGGGGGTCCCGCCACGCGTTGAGCAGTGGGGGAGTACCCACAGCGGGACGGAGGCGCGGGCCGCGGTGCGCGCGGCGCTGCGTCGGCCGGTCGAGGAGGGCGGGGAGAAGCACCGTCCGACCCGGCACTCCGAGCCGATCGTGCTCGCGTCCGGCAACCTCGGCCTGATCTCCTTCCCGGACGTGCCGCACCGGATGACCAAGGAGGAGATCGACGCGCGGTACCCGGCCCTGCTCACCACCCTCGCCAACCATCCCGGCGTCGGGTTTCTGCTGGTGCGCAGCGAAGCGCACGGTGGAGTCGTGCTCGGTGCGTACGGTGCGGAGGTGCCGGTCGAGCGGCTCGACGGGGATGCGGGGCCGCTGGCGGTTTTCGGCGCGGGCGCGGCGGACGCGATACGGCGGACCCACTCGTTCCCGCACACCGCCGACGTCATGGTCAACTCGTGGTACGACCCGGAGGACGGCGAAGTGCTCGCGTTCGAGGAGCAGATCGGGTCGCACGGGGGGTTGGGGGGCGCGCAGGGTCGGCCGTTCCTGTTGTCGCCGGTTGATTTCTCGGCGCCGGTGGGGGAGGGGGAAGAGCTTGTGGGGGCCGAGGCCGTGCATCGGGTGTTGCGGCGGTGGATTCGGGAGATGGACGGGCCGCAGATTCCGTTGTCCGAGGAAGAAGAGAAAGCTGCGTAGTTCGTTCGCCGCGGGCCGGTGGGGGCTTGTCGCGCAGTTCCTCCCCCAGCCTTCGGCCGGGGGTACCCCAGCGCCCCTTTAGGGGCGCTTCATGCCTGCCTCCTGAAAATTCAGCTGCGTCCATGGTGCCCCCGGCTCACACTGTTCGAGTCGCAAACGTCTCGAACACCCCCAAGGAGCAGCCTCTTGCAGGCAGCCGTCGCCGTCACGCCCTCCCGCATCCCCGAACTCCTCCTCGGTCTCGCCACCGTCCGGCCCGTCTTCATCTGGGGGGCGCCCGGCATCGGGAAGTCCTCTCTCGTGCGGGAGTTCGCCGAGTCGCTGGGCCTGGAGTGTGTGAGTCTGCTCGGTACCCAGCTCGCGCCCGAGGACCTGATCGGCGTCCCGCAGATCCGCGACGGGCGGTCGGTGTTCTGCCCGCCCGAGGCGATCGCCCGGGACGAGCCGTACTGTTTGTTCCTCGACGAGCTGAACGCGGCCACACCCGACGTCCAGAAGGCCTTCTACTCGCTGATCCTGGACCGGCGCATCGGGAACTACGAGCTGCCCAAGGGCTCGATCGTGATCGGCGCCGGCAACCGGGCCACCGACAACGCCCTCGCCCGGCCCATCGCCTCCGCCCTCGTCAACCGGCTGGCCCACGTCCACCTGGAGGCCTCCGCGCACGACTGGCTCGCCTGGGCCGCGGGCAACGCCATCCACCCCTGGATCCTGGACCACCTGACCGACCGGCCCGACCACCTGTGGTCCAAGCCGCCGAAGACCGAGGAGCCGTTCTCCACCCCGCGCTCCTGGCACATGCTCTCCGACGCCCTGCACTCCTTCGGGCGCGACCTCGACGAGGAGACGCTGAAGGTCCTCGCCCACGGCACGCTGACGCCCGCGCACGCGACCGCCTTCTGCGGTTACGTCAAGATCGTGCGGAGCCGCTTCGGCATCGAGGCGATCCTCAAGGGCGACGCCGGCTGGCCGCATCGCGTCGAGGACCGTGACCTGCTGTACTACCTCGCCGAGTCGTTCCGGGGGCGGCTCGTCAAGGAACTGCCCGTCGACAAGGAGCACATGTCGGCGAACGGCCGGCAGGCCGCGTACCGCGCCAAGTCGCTGCTGGTGCAGCTCGCCGAGATCTCCGTCGAGGTCGCCCAGACCGTCATCGCCTCCGACACCGACGGCAACCCCGTGCTGCCCGCCTGGTTCCTGATCGAGGCGGCCCGGGACATGCCCCGGCTCGTGGAGGCCCGCCGGTGAGCCGAACCGCTCCACGGAACAACCAGAAGAACCAGAAGAAACCGGACCCTGCCGCGGAGAACTTCGCGGCAGGCGTCGAGCTGCTGCGCGCCAACCCCGCCCTGCGGGCCGTCGAGTTCACCATCTGCCGGCACGAGAAGTGCGAACTCGCGCCCACCGAGGGGCTGGTGCGTGCCGACTCCGACGGCGTGCTGCACGCCCACGCCACCCGCCGCGCCGAACCCGCCGAGTGGGCCTGGGCGCTGGCCCACTGCACCATCCACCTCGGCTTCGGCCATCTCCCGGCCGCCACCGGCCCGCGCACCCAGCCCGACCGCTACGACCTCGCCGCCCGCTGCACCGTCGTCAACCGCTTCCTGCAGACCTTCCCGGTCGGCGAGACGCCGGACCACCTGCCCGCGTCGTACCCGGACGGCGACGAGGAACAGCTCGCCGCCCGCTGGCGGCGCGCCGGAGGCATTCCGGCCGCCTACGAGCGCGGCGGCACCAGCGGCGGCGAAGCGGACCAGCTGCTGCTCTCCTGGAACACATGGGCCGGGCAGATCCCCGACTGGCAGATCGGCTTCGCGCACGCGCTGACCCGCACCATGTCCCGGGCGATGGACCTGGCCGGCGGCCGCCGCACCTCCATGTCCGGGCCGCCCACCCCGCTGCGCCCCTGGGAGAAGGCGCTGAGCTGGTTCATCTCCTCCTACCCGCTGCTCGGCGGCATCGCGGCCGGCATCAAGCTGGTCGCCGACGCCGAACTGGCCCGTGCCCACGACATCGCCGTGGCCGCCGTCAACCCCGAGGCCGGCGAGATCTACATCAACCCGCTGCGCACGATGGACGACGAGGAATGGCGGTTCGTCCTCGCCCACGAGATGCTGCACGCCGCCCTGCGCCACGGCGACCGCCTCGGCGGCCGCGACCCCTACCTCTTCAACATCGCCTGCGACTATGTCATCAACGGCTGGCTGGTCGAGATGCGCGTCGGCACCATGCCCGAAGGGCTGCTGTACGACCCGGAGTTGAAGGACCTGTCGGCGGAGGAGGTCTACGACCGGATCGCGGGGGACCTGCGGCGGCTGCGGCGCCTGGCCACGCTGCGCGGCAAGGGGCGCGGCGATGTGCTGGGCGCGCCGCTCAAGCCGCCCGGTGTCTATGCCGACCTCGACGAGTTCTACCGGCGAGGGCTGTACCAAGGGCTCGACCTGCACCAGACCCAGGGCCGGGGTTTCCTGCCGGGCGGCCTGGTCGAGGAGATCCGCGCGCTGAGTCATCCGCCGCTGCCCTGGGACGCGCAACTCGCCCGCTGGTTCGACGAGTTCGTGCCACGCCCGGAGGCCGTACGGTCGTACGCGCGCCCCTCGCGCCGCCAGTCCTCCACCCCCGACATCCCGCGCGCGGGGCGTTACTTCCCGCCCGAGGAGGTCGCCCGCTGCACCTTCGGCGTGGTCCTGGACACCTCCGGCTCCATGGACCGCACCCTGCTCGGCAAGGCCCTCGGCGCGATCGCCTCCTACGCGGAGGCCCGGGACGTACCGGCCGCCCGGGTCGTCTTCTGCGACGCGGCCCCGCACGACGTCGGGTATCTGCCGGCGACCGAGATCGCCGGGCGGGTCCGGGTGCACGGGCGCGGCGGCACCGTCCTGCAGCCCGGCATCGACCTGCTGCACCGCGCGGACGACTTCCCGCCCACCGCCCCGCTCCTGGTGATCACCGACGGCTGGTGCGATGTACTGCGGGTCCGCCGCGAGCACGCGTACCTGATCCCGCAGGGTGCGCGGCTGCCCTTCAGTGCAAGGGGACCCGTCTTCCGGGTGCGCTGAGCCCGGATGTGATCGGATGGGACCTGCGAAACCGGTCCACTCGCCGAAAGGAACAACCGTGGCTACCACGCGTACCGCACACACCGTCTGGGAAGGCAGCCTCACCGAGGGCAACGGTGTCATCACCTTCGACTCCTCCGGTATCAGTGAGCAGCCGGTCACGTGGGCCGCCCGCTCCCAGGAGGCGAACGGCAAGACCAGCCCGGAGGAGCTGATCGCGGGCGCCCACTCCAGCTGCTTCTCCATGGCGCTGTCGCACGCCCTGGCCGGTGCCGGTACCCCGCCCACCAGGCTGGTCACCAACGCCGACGTCACCTTCCAGCCGGGCACCGGCATCACCGGCATCCACCTGACCGTCGAGGGCACGGTCCCCGGCCTGGACGAGGACGGCTTCGTCGCCGCCGCCGAGGACGCCAAGAAGAACTGCCCGGTCAGCCAGGCCCTGGCCGGCACCACCATCACCCTGTCGGCGAAGCTCGCCTGACCGCCGCACCCCACCCGGTGCCGCGTCCCCGTCCGGGGGCGCGGCACCGTCGTTTTACGGGGTACCCGGCATTGACAACGGCCCGCTCAAGTTTTGTGCTGGAGTCGGGGAAGTGCCCTGGGCGGAAGGGGACGGACATGGCACGTGCGGTCGGAATCGATCTCGGTACGACGAACTCGGTGGTGGCCGTCCTGGAGGGCGGTGAGCCCACCGTCGTCGCCAACGCCGAGGGGGCGCGCACCACCCCGTCGGTGGTGGCCTTCGCCAAGAACGGCGATGTGCTGGTCGGCGAGGTCGCCAAGCGGCAGGCGGTGACCAATGTGGACCGCACCGCGCGCTCGGTGAAGCGGCACATGGGCGACGCGGCCTGGCGGTTCCCGGAGAGCGGGAGCGTCGACGGCACGCGGTACCGGGCCCAGGAGCTGTCGGCGCGGGTGCTGCAGAAACTGAAGCGGGACACCGAGGCGTACCTCGGCGAGGACGTCACCGACGCGGTGATCACCGTACCCGCGTACTTCGACGACTCCCAGCGGCAGGCCACCAAGGAGGCCGGGGAGATCGCCGGCCTGAAGGTGCTGCGGATCATCAACGAGCCGACGGCCGCCGCCCTCGCCTACGGCCTCGACCGGGGTGAGGAGCAGACCGTCCTCGTCTTCGACCTCGGCGGCGGCACCTTCGACGTCTCCCTCCTGGAGATCGGCGACGGTGTGATCGAGGTCAAGGCCACCAACGGTGACACCCACCTGGGCGGCGACGACTGGGACCAGCGGGTCGTCGAACACCTCGTGAAGAGGTTCAAGGGGCAGTACGGCATCGACCTCGGCAACGACAAGATGGCGCTGCAGCGACTGCGCGAGGGCGCGGAGAAGGCGAAGATCGAGCTGTCGTCGTCGACGGAGACCTCGGTCAACCTGCCCTACATCACCGCCTCCGCCGAAGGCCCCCTCCACCTGGAGGAGAAACTGACGCGTGCTCAGTTCCAGGAGCTGACCGCGGACTTGCTGGACCGCTGCAAGAAACCCTTCCACCAGGCCGTCAAGGACGCGGGCGTGCGGCTGTCCGCGATCGACCATGTCATCCTGGTCGGCGGCTCGACGCGGATGCCCGCCGTCACCGACCTGGTCAAGGAACTCACCGGCAAGGACCCGCACAAGGGCGTCAACCCGGACGAGGTGGTCGCGGTCGGAGCGGCCCTGCAGGCGGGTGTCATCCGCGGTGACGTCAAGGACGTGCTGTTGCTGGACGTCACACCGCTGTCCCTGGGCATCGAGACCAAGGGCGGCATCATGACCAGGCTCATCGAGCGCAACACCACGATCCCGACCCGGCGTGCGGAGATCTTCACCACCGCGACCGACAACCAGCCCTCGGTCGGCATCCAGGTCTACCAGGGCGAACGCGAGATCGCCGCCTACAACAAGAAGCTCGGCGTCTTCGACCTCACCGGCCTGCCGCCCGCGCCGCGCGGCGTCCCGCAGATCGAGGTGGCCTTCGACATCGACGCGAACGGGATCATGCACGTCTCGGCGAAGGACCTCGCCACCGGCCGCGAGCAGAAGATGACCGTGACCGGCGGCTCCGCTCTCCCCAAGGACGACATCGACCGCATGATGCGGGAGGCCGAGCAGTACGCCGAGGAGGACCGCAACCGCCGGGAGGCCGCCGAGACCCGCAACCAGGCCGAGCAACTCGTCTACCAGACCGAGAAGTTCATCCGCGACAACGAGGACAAGGTCCCGGCGGCCGCGAAGGCCGAGGTGGCGGGCGCGGTGGGCGAGCTGAAGGCGCTGCTGGAACGGAACGCCGACACCGCCGAACTCCGGACCGGCGTCGAGAAGCTGGCCACGGTGAGCCAGAAGATGGGGCAGGCCATGTACGCGAACGCCGGCGCCGCCGGCGGTTCGGCCGAGGAACAGCGGGCACCCGAGGCCGAGGAGGAGGGCGTGGTGGACGCGGAGATCGTGGACGACGAGCGGGGCGCGACCGGGTGAGGCACCGCTCCTCGCGACCGGGTCAGCGGCGGGTCGTCTCCCAGCCCCGCCGTTCCGGACGGGGGCCCAACTGCCGTGGGTCCCTGGTCCGGTACACCACGTACGGGCGGAACAGGTACTGCACCGGTGCGCTGAACATATGGACCAGGCGGGTGTACGGGACCATGGCGATCAGGATCATGCCGATGACCGCATGCACCTGGTAGAGGACCGGGACGTCCGCCATCAGGGCCGTCCTCGGCTGGAGGGTGAACAGGCTGCGGGCCCAGGGCGCGATCGTCTCGCGGTAGTCGTAGCCGTCCCCGCCGGCGTGGGTCAGTTTCGCGGTCATGCCCAGCACGATCGCCGCCGCCAGGAACAGGTACATCGCCTTGTCGTTCGCCGTCGTGGCGCGGAAGACCGGGGCGCGGGTACGGCGGCGGTAGAGGAGGAGGGCGAGGCCGGCCACCGTCAGAGCGCCCGCCAAGGTGCCGCCGTAGAGGGAGAACAGGTGGTAGGTGTGCTCACTCACACCGAGGGCGTTCGTCCAGGACGACGGGATGAACAGGCCGACGACATGGCCCGCCAGGACGAACAGGATGCCGTAGTGGAAGGCGGGGGAGGCGATGTCGAGCAGTTTCGACTCGTAGACCTGGGAGGAGCGGGTGGTCCAGCCGTACTTGTCGTAGCGGTAGCGCCAGACCAGTCCGGCCACGAGAAGGGCGAAGGCGATGTAGGGCAGGGCGCCCCAGAGGAGGGTGCTCACGAGCGCGGCCCATGGCATACCGTCGGCAACGTGTCGCACACCACCCGTACCACGCTGGCGTACGGTGTGCCGAAGTCCGTCAGCCGGCACCGCAGTTGTTCCAGGCAGTCACGGTGCTCGGTGAGCAGGTCGGTGTTGCCGGTCCGGGCCGTGAACTCCAGGACGGCCGGCAGGAAGTCCGGCAGTTCCTCGCCGGTGAACTCCATGCCGTACGCCTGGTAGATCTCCTTGAACCGGACCAGGGACATGCCCCGGCGACGGGTGTCGCCGTCCTGCCACCAGCTGAGGTAGAGACTGTGCCGGTTCTTGAAGTCGAAGACCTGTACATAGTGCGCGGCCAGCTCCTGCTGCGGGGTCACCGTCGCATGGTCGGTGAACTCCCGCAGCTGCGGGGCGGCTTCGCGCAGCAGCGGCAGCCGGGCGACGAAGTCGTCGTCCGGGTAGGTGAGACAGAGCGCCGCCGCCTGGTAGAACACCGCGTCCGAGGGCATCAGTCCTCCTTCGCCTCGTCGGGAGTGTCGGCGGTCTGCCGTCTGCGCAGGCTGTGGAAGTTCTCCACCGACACCAGAGGGAGCAGTTTGCGTCCCGAGTCCTGGCCGAACGGGCCGTTGCCGCCCATACCGGGTCCGCCGGCGTGGTCGAGGCTGCACGCGTCCGGCACCGCGGACTCCTCCAGACGGCGTGCGTCACCTACCGCCGCCGTCGGAATCACGTACCGGTCCTCGTACTTGGCGATCGCCAGCAGCCGGTACATCGCCTCGATCTCCGCCGGCCGCATCCCCACGGCCCTGGCGATCGCCGGGTCCGGCTCCTCGGCGAGGTTGAGTGCCCGCATGTGGGAGCGCATCGCCGCGAGTTTCTCCAGCGACGACCGCACCGGGCCGGTGTCGCCCGCGGTGAAGAGCTCGGCCAGGTATTCGAGGGGGATGCGCAGGGTGTCGATCGCGGCGAAGAGGTTCCGGGCGTCCTCACCGTCGTGGCCCGTCTCGGACAGGGCCTCGACGACGGGGGACAGGGGCGGGATGTACCAGACCATCGGCATCGTGCGGTACTCCGGGTGCAGGGGCAGCGCCACCCGGTACTCGCTGATCAGCGCGCGGACCGGGGAGCGGCGGGCCGCCTCCATCCAGTCGTACGGGATGCCCGCCTCGTCGCAGGCGACCTGCACGCTCGGATCGTGCGGATCGAGGAAGACACCCAGCTGGGCCTCGTACAAGGCCTTCTCGTCCTCGGTCTCGGCCGCCGCCGTCACCTTGTCGGCGTCGTAGAGGACCACCCCGAGATAGCGCAGCCGGCCCACGCAGGTCTCCGAGCAGACCGTGGGCAGCCCGACCTCGATGCGCGGGTAGCACAGGGTGCACTTCTCGGCCTTGCCGGTGGCGTGGTTGAAGTAGACCTTCTTGTACGGGCATCCCGTCACGCACATCCGCCAGCCCCGGCAGCGGTCCTGGTCGACCAGGACGATGCCGTCCTCGGCCCGTTTGTACATCGCCCCGGACGGACAGGACGCCACGCACGACGGGTTGAGGCAGTGCTCGCAGATCCGCGGCAGATAGAACATGAAGGTCTGCTCGAACTCGAACTTCACCTTGTCCGCCGCCTGCCGGCGGATGCGCTCGACCATCGGGTCGAGGTCGCCGTGGGCGGGCGCGCCGGCCAGGTTGTCGTCCCAGTTCGACGACCACTCGATCTTCATCGGCTTGCCGTCGAGCTGCGAGACCGGACGGGCCACCGGGTAGTCGTCACCGAGCGGGGCGTCGGTGAGGTTCTTGTAGTCGTAGGTCCAGGGCTCGTAGTAGTCCTTGATCTCCGGCAGCCTGGGGTTGGAGAAGATCCCGGCGAGTTTGTGCAGCCGCCCGCCCGCCTTCAGCTTCAGGGCGCCCCGCCGGTTCAGCTCCCAGCCGCCGCGCCAGGTCTCCTGGTCCTCGTAGCGGCGCGGATAACCCTGGCCGGGCCGGGTCTCGACGTTGTTGAACCAGACGTACTCCATGCCCCGCCGGTTGGTCCACGCCTGCTTGCAGGTGACCGAACAGGTATGGCAGCCGATGCACTTGTCGAGGTTCATGACCATCGCGATCTGGGCCATCGGGCGCATCAGTACTCGACCTCCTGGCTGCGGCGCCGGATCACGGTCACCTCGTCGCGCTGGTTGCCCGTCGGGCCCAGGTAGTTGAAGGCCCAGGACAGCTGGGCGTAACCGCCGATCAGGTGCGAGGGCTTGAGGATGAGGCGGGTGAGCGTGTTGTGGATGCCGCCGCGCATACCGGTGGTCTCCGTCTTGGGGACGGCCACCGTGCGTTCCTGAGCGTGGTGCATGTAGACCGTGCCGGCCGGCATCCGGTGCGAGACGACCGCCCGGGCCGTCACGACACCGTTGCGGTTGACCGCCTCGACCCAGTCGTTGTCCTTCACCCCGATGGTGTCCGCGTCCTGCGGGGACATCCAGATGTTCTGGCCGCCCCGGGAGAGGGCCAGCATGAACAGGTTGTCCTGGTACTCGGAGTGGATGGACCACTTGTTGTGCGGGGTGAGATAACGGACCGTCACCTCCCGCTGTCCGTCCGGGCCCAGATGCGGTTCGCCGAACAGCTTGTTCATGTCCAGCGGCGGCCGGTAGACGGGAAGCGCCTCGCCCAGTTCGTGGATCCAGTCGTGGTCGAGGAAGAAGTGCTGGCGTCCGGTGAGCGTGTGCCAGGGCTTGAGGTGTTCGGTGTTGAGGATGAACGCCGTGTAGCGGCGGCCGCCCGCCTCGCTGCCCGACCACTCCGGAGAGGTGATCACCGGCACCGGCGCCGCCTGGGTGTCGGCGTACGTGATCCGCTTGCCCTCGTGCTCGGCGGCCAGCTGGGCCATCTCCTGCCCGGTGCGCTCCTCCAGGGTGCGGAAACCCTGGGTGGCGAGACGGCCGTTGGTGGTGCCGGACAGCGCCAGGATGGTGTCGGCCGCCTTCACCGCCGTGTCGAGGGACGGGCGGCCCTGGTATCCGGTGCCGTTCAGATCCCGTAGATACGCCACCTCTTGGTCGGGCTTCAGGGTGATTCCCTTGGCGGGCAGGCCGAGTTGCTCCACCAGCGGGCCGAGCGCCGTGAACTTGGCGCCGATCGCCGTGTAGTCCCGCTCGACCACGGTCAGATTCGGCATGGTCTCCCCGGGCACCGGCTCGCACTCCCCGCGCCGCCAGTCCCGTACCACCCCGCCCGGCTGGGCGACCTCGCCCGGGGTGTCGTGCTGCAGCGGCACCGCCACCAGGTCCTTGCGCACCCCGAGGTGCTCGACGGCCAGTTCGCTCAGCCGCTCCGCGAGCGCCTTGAAGGCGTCGAAGTCGGTGCGCGCCTGCCAGGGCGGGTCCACGGCCGGGGTGAAGGAGTGCACGAACGGATGCATGTCCGTCGACGACAGGTCGTGCTTCTCGTACCAGGTGGCGGCCGGCAGCACGACGTCCGACAGCAGGGTCGAGGACGTCTGCCGGAAGTCGAGCGAGACGAGGAGGTCGAGCTTGCCCTCGGGCGCCTCGTTCCGCCAGACCACGTCCCGTGGCCGCTCCTCGGGGGTCGCCTCCTCGGCACGCAGGGAGGAGTGCGTGCCGAGGAGGTGCTTGGTGAAGTACTCCGCGCCCTTCGCCGACGAGCCCAGCAGATTCGCCCGCCACAGGGTCAGGACCCGCGGCCAGTTCTCCGGTGCGTCCGGGTCCTCGCACGCGAACTTGAGCGTCCCCGCGCGGAGTTCGGCGACCGCGTTGGCCACCGGGTCGCCGAAGGCGCCGCCGAGTTCGAGGGGGTTGCGGTCGAAGGTCGGGTACGACGGCATCCAGCCCGAGCGGGCCGACAGCGCGAGACAGTCCGCCCCGGTCATCCCGGCGAGCCTGCCCTGGCCCAGCGGCGAGGCCAGGACGTCGGCGGCGAACCGGTCGTAGCGCCACTGGTCGGTGTTGAGGAACCAGTACGCGGTGCCGATCATCTGGCGCGGCGGCCGGGACCAGTCGTTGGCGGAGGCCAGCGTGGCCCAGCCGGTCACCGGGCGGCACTTCTCCTGGCCGACGTAGTGCGCCCAGCCGCCGCCGTTGCGGCCCTGGCAGCCGGTGAGCTGGAGCAGGGCGAGGAAGGCGCGGTAGATGGTCTCGGAGTGGAACCAGTGGTTGGTGCCGGCGCCCATCAGGATCATGCAGCGGCCCTTGGAACGCTCGGCGGTCCGCGCGAACTCCCGGGCGATCTTGATGCACTTGGCGGCCGGCACCGAGGTGTGCCGCTCCTGCCAGGCGGGGGTGCCGGGGGCGCCCGCGTCCTCGTAGTGGGTGGGCCAGCTGCCCGGCAACCCGTGGCGCCACACGCCGTACTGGGCGAGCAGGAGGTCGTAGACGGTGGTCACCAGCGGGCCGTCCGCTCCGCCCAGACGGGTCGCCGGTACGGCCCTTCGCAGTACGTCCCCCCACCCCTGGCCGTGCTCGCCGCCGTCCGTGGCGAAGTGCGGGAGCAGCACCTCCACCCCGGCCGCCACCTCGCTGCCGTACAGGCTCAACTTCGGTTCGATGTCGCCCAGTTCGAGGTTCCAGCGGCCCTTGCCGGAGTCGGTCCAGCGGAAGCCGAGGGAGCCGTTCGGGACCACCGCGCGGCCGGAGACCGAGTCCAGGACGACCGTCTTCCACTCGGCGCCCTCGCCCTCCTGCCCCAGATCGGTGGCGCGCAGGAACTTGTCCGGCACATACGCGCCGTCCCGTTCGGTGAGCGTCACCAGGAACGGCAGGTCGGTGAACTTCCTTACATAGTCCGCGAAGAACGGCGTCTCGCGGTCGACGAAGAACTCCTTCAGGATGACGTGGCCCATCGCCAGGGCCAGCGCGCCGTCGGTGCCCGGGTGCGGGTGCAGCCACTCGTCGGCGAACTTGGCGTTGTCCGCGTAGTCGGGGGAGACGACCACCACCTTCTGACCGCGGTAGCGGGCCTCCGCCATCCAGTGCGCGTCGGGGGTGCGGGTCACCGGGACGTTCGAGCCCCACATCATCAGATAGGCCGCGTCCCACCAGTCTCCCGACTCCGGTACGTCCGTCTGGTCGCCGAACACCTGCGGGGAGGCGACGGGAAGGTCGGCGTACCAGTCGTAGAAGGAGAGCATCGGGGCGCCGATGAGCGAGTGGTAGCGGGCGCCGGCCGCATGGGACACCATCGACATCGCGGGAATGGGGGAGAAACCGGCGATGCGGTCGGGACCGTAGGTCCTGATGGTGTGCACCTGCGCGGCGGCGACGATCTCCACCGCCTCGTCCCAACTCGCCCGCACCAGGCCGCCCTTGCCGCGCGCCTGCTGGTACCGGCGGCGGCGCTCGGGGTCGCTCTGGAGGTCCGCCCAGGCGTCCACCGGGTCGCGCAGCCGCTTCTTCGCCTCCCGGTACAGCTCCAGGAGCACACCCCGGACGTACGGATACCGCACCCGTGTCGGCGAGTACGTGTACCAGGAGAACGCGGCACCGCGCGGACAGCCGCGGGGCTCGTACTCGGGGCGGTCGGGGCCGACCGACGGGTAGTCCGTCTCCTGGGTCTCCCAGGTGATGATCCCGTCCTTGACGTACACCTTCCAGCGACAGGAGCCGGTGCAGTTCACCCCGTGGGTGGAGTTCACGACCTTGTCGTGGCTCCAGCGGTCCCGGTAGAAGGCGTCCGCCTCCCGGCCGCCGGTGAACGAGACGCTGTGCAGGTCGGGTGCGGGCGTGCCCGGCCGGAAGAACCGGGCGGCGCCCAGCAGTGCCGCACCCGGCTCCTTGGGGGGTGTCTCCGTATCCGTCACCTGCGCTCCCTTGCTCACCCTTCGCTTAGACGCTAGGGGCGGGCACGGGAACGCACCTGTTCAGGGCGCCCGGACGGGTCAGACCTTGCGGGCGACACCGCCGTAGACCGGCACGATGCCCTCCTGCTGCAGCGCCACGTCCTCCGGGTCGGGGCGCCAGCCGGAGACCGGGATCACCCCGGGGCCGAGCAGTTCCAGGCCGTCGAAGAAGCGCGAGAACCCGAGCAGCGAGCGCGGGTGGAAGGGGGTCCCGCTGCGCCGGAAGTTCGCGGCCGCCTGCTCGATCGCCGCCGGGCTGAGGTCCGGGGTGACCTGGGACAGGATCAGATGGCTGCCCGGCGCGAGCGCGTCCACGTACCGCTTCAGCAGGCCGTACACGTCGTCGCCGGCCGGGTCGTCGTCTAGGTAGTGGGTCAGCGCCACCAGGGACAGCGCGATCGGCTGCCCGAAGTCCAGGGTCTCGGCGGCCCGGCCCAGCAGGGCGTCGACATCGCGGACGTCGGCGTGCACATACGCGGTGCTGCCCTCGGGCGTGCCGTGCAGCAGGGCCTCGGCGTGGCGCAGCACGATCGGGTCGTTGTCCGCGTACACCACCTTCGACTCCGGTGCCACGCCCTGCGCCACCTGGTGCAGATTGGGCTCGGTCGGGATGCCCGTGCCGATGTCCAGGAACTGGCGGGTGCCGGACTCGGCGGCCGTGCGCACGGCCCGCTGCATGAACCGGCGGTTGGCGCGCGCCCCGCGCAGCACCGTGCCGTCCACGGCGAGGATCTTCCGGGCGAGCTCCTCGTCCACCGGGTAGTTGTCCTTGCCGCCCAGCCACCAGTCGTACACCCGCGCCGGATGCGGCCGGCTGGTGTCGACGGCGAGGGACGCGGGCTCGGATGCGGTCACGCTGTGTGCTCCTTCGGGTCCTCAGGTCCTCAGATTTTGTCGCGGTACTCGCGCAGCAGGTCCTCGGTCCGCTGGGCCGAGGCGGCCCGGGCCGTCATATGGTCCAGGACCTCCAGATGGGCCCCGACCTCGTCACGCGAGTCCAGGTACAGGGCGCCGGTCAGATACTCGGTGAAGACCATGTCCGGCAGCTCCGGCTCGGCGAACCGGAACAGCGTGAACGGCGCGTACGTCCCCGGATGCGGGCCGCTCGCGAACTCGGCGAGCTGCAGGGTTATCCGGTCCCGCTCGATATAGGTGAGCAGCTTGTCGACCTGGTCGCGCATCACCCCGCAGTCGATGCTGACCGGGCGCCGCAGCACCGTCTCGTCCATGATCACCCACAGGTGGGGCGGATCGTCCTGCTCCAGCAGCCGCTGCCGGGTCATACGCAGCGACACATGTCGTTCGACGGCCGTGGGGTCGGTATGGCCTATGGTCCCGGCCTCCAGCACGGCCCGCGCATACGCCTCGGTCTGCAACAGGCCGGGGAAGAAGTGCGGTTCGTAGGAGCGGACGACCCGGGCGGCGCCCTCCAGACTCACGTACAGGCTGAACCAGTCCGGCAGGACGTCATGGAACCGCTGCCACCAGCCCGGCTGGTTGGCCTCCTCGGCCAGCCGCACGAACGCGCCCTGCTCCTCCTCGGGCACCCCGTACGTCTCCAGCAGCACCTGGACGTACGGGATCTTCAGCGCGACCTCGGCCATCTCCATCCGCCGTACGGTCGCCTGCGCCACCCGCAGCACCTGGGCCGCCTCGTCCCGGGCCAGGCCCGCCGCCTCCCGCAGCTCCTGCAGCCGTTTGCCCAGCACGACCTGCCCCACGGTGGGCGCAGCACGCCGCTCACTCACGCCACGCCTCCCCTACGTGCACAAGTACGCGTGCAGTCTGACACGCGATGCCGCCGTCGCACACGTTGTCGAGGCAGACTCCTGTGTCTACGCGCGGAGCATCCTTTGCGTCAACCCACGAGCGACTGCAGGTACTTGGCGGTCGCCGGGTCGGCCGGCAGGAACGTCTCGATGGCCAGCTCGGCGACCGTCACGTCCATCGGGGTGTTGAACGTCGAGATCGACGACACGAACGACAGCACCCGCCCCTCGTGCTCGATCCGCAGCGGCAGCGCGAAGTACGCGACGGGCTCGACCGGCCGACCCTCGTCGACACCGGCCGGGACCGGATAGGCGGCGACCTCCTCGTACAACTCCCGCAGCGCGGTCGACCGGTGGAGCGCGATCTGCCGCTCCATCTGCTCCAGCAGATGCCCACGCCACTCGGGCAGATTGCGGATGCGCGGCGCCAGTCCCTCCGGGTGCAGGGTCAGCCGCATCGCGTTCGGCGCGGGCGCGAGCAGCGACTGCGGCACCCCCTCCAGGAGCATGGCGATGCCGCGGTTGGCGGCGACCACGGTGTACGTGGCGTCCACGACCAGCGCCGGATACGGCTCATAGCCTCCGATCAGCCGCTCCATGCCGTCCCGCAGCGCGTCCAGCGCCGGGTCGTCCAGCGGGGTCTCCGGGTAGTGCGGGGCGTAACCGGCGGACAGCAGCAGCGCGTTGCGCTCCCGCACCGGTACGTCCAGGTGCTCGGCCAGGCGCAGCACCATCTCCTCGCTCGGCCGCGCGCGGCCCGTCTCGACGAAGCTGATGTGCCGGGCCGAGGAGTCGGCACGCAGTGCCAGCTCCAGCTGGCTGATCCGCCGCCGCTCCCGCCACGCCCGCAGCAGCGGACCCGCTCCCTTGCCGTCGGAGGCGGTCGGGGAGGCGGCGGGGGAGTCGGCGGGACCGGACGCGACAAGGGTCATACGGACGACCGTAGTCGAGGAGCGCGCGTGTGACCGGCCCGGCAATCCCACTTCATGGCAGGCTGATCCCACGTACGCCTCCGGGAAGGAAACCGCACCATGGCCGTCGAACCGCTGTCGCAGAAGGAGATCGAGGACCGGCTGGCCGAGCTGCCGGGCTGGTCGCTGGACGGCGACCGGCTCGCCCGCGCCTTCCGCCTCGACTCGCACTTCGCCGCCACCGCACTCGTCGTGCACATCGCCCGCATCCAGGACGAGCTCGACCACCACTCCGACCTCACCCTCGGCTACCACACCGTCACCCTCACCGTGAACACCCACAGTGTCGGCGGCGCCGTCACCGAGCTGGACTTCGGACTCGCCCGCAGGGTGGAGGACATCGCCCCAGGCCACGGAGCACACTGAGCCGTGTGCTCGACTACGACAAGGAAGCCGAGGCCTACGACGCGTCCCGCGGTGGCGAGGCCCGCGCCGAGGCGGCCGCCGACGCCGTCCTCGGCCTGATCCCGGACCGACCCGGCCGCCTGCTCGACCTCGCCTGCGGCACCGGCATCGTCACCCGCCGCCTCGCCGCGGCCCGCCCCGCACTCCAGGTCACCGGGGCGGACCGCGCGCACGCCATGGCAAGGCGGGCGGCGGCCCGGCTGCCGGGAGCGATCACGCTGGCCGACAGCCGCCGGCTCCCCTTCCCGGACGCCACCTTCGACGCCGTGACCACCGTCTGGCTGCTCCACCTCATAGCGGACACCGGCGAGGTCCGCGCGATCGTCGCCGAGTGCGCACGCGTGCTGCGGCCCGGCGGGGTCTACGTCACGACCGTCGACAAGGCCGCCGCGCACGACGTCGGCAGCGACATCGACGCCGTCCTCGCACCGCGCCCGCGCCGCCCGGCCCCGGACGCCTCCGAGCACGTGACCGCGCACGCCGCGGTGAACGGCCTGCTCCCCGCCGGACAGTCGGCCTTCGCCGGCCTCGGCCAGGGCCGCAGCCCCCGCTCCACCATCGCCGACCTGCGACGCGGCTGGTTCACGGCGCTACGGCCCGGCGACCCCCGGGCCGAGGAGTTCGCCGAGCGCCTGGCCACCCTGCCCGACCAGGACCGCCACCGCCCCGACCCCCACTTCACCCTACGAGCGTTCAGGAAACCGACGGCCGGCTGAAGGAGGCCCCCCGTCCCCGAACTCCACCGCCACGGAAGCCGAACTGGCCGAAAGACACGGCAACTCCCGGGCGGGCGGCTGCGACTGACAGCAGACCCAGTCCGTCTCCCGGGAGGTACCCCACGTGCAGCACCCGCATCGCAGACGACGCTCCGCCGTCCTGGCGGCACTCACCACCGCGGCCGCACTGGTCGGCGCCGGTCTGACCGCTCTCTCCGCCGGCCCCGCCGCGGCGGCCACCGCCCGTCAGGTCGAGGCCCTCGACCGGGGCGTGGTCAGCGTCCACACCGACGCCGGCAACCTGGTCAGCTGGCGCTGGCTGGGCACTGACCCCGATGACGTCTCCTTCAACGTCTACCGCGCCGGTACGAAGGTCAACTCCAGCCCGATCACGGGCTCGACGAACTACTTCCACTCCGGCGCCCCGGCCCAGGCCGACTACACCGTTCGCGCGATCGTGAACGGCGTCGAACAGGCCGACTCGGTCCACGCGATCCAGTTCCGCGCCGGCTACAAGGACGTCCCCATCACTCCGCCCGCCGGTGGCACCACCCCTGACGGGGTGTCGTACACCTACGAGGCCAACGACGCCTCCGTCGGCGATCTCGACGGCGACGGCCGGCTGGACTTCGTGCTCAAGTGGCAGCCGACCAACGCCAAGGACAACTCCCAGTCCGGCTACACCGGCGACACCTTCCTCGACGGCATCACACTCGACGGCACCCGCCTGTGGCGCATCGACCTGGGGAAGAACATCCGCTCCGGCGCCCACTACACCCAGTTCCAGGTGTACGACTACGACGGCGACGGCAAGGCCGAGGTCGCCATGAAGACCGCGGACGGCACGGTCGACGGCACGGGCGCGGTGATCGGCGACTCGGCGGCCGACTACCGCAACTCCAGCGGTTACGTCCTGTCCGGGCCGGAGTACCTGACCATGTTCAACGGGCAGACCGGCAAGGCGATGGGTACGGTCGACTACGTCCCGGCACGCGGCACGGTGTCCTCGTGGGGCGACTCCTACGGCAACCGCGTCGACCGCTTCCTCGCCGGCACCGCCTACCTCGACGGCTCCCGCCCCTCGCTGATCGAGGCGCGCGGCTACTACACCCGTACCGTCATCGCGGCCTGGGACTGGCGGAACGGCGCCTTCACCCGGCGCTGGACCTTCGACACCAACTCCTCCACCAACAGCGGCAAGGGCTACGACGGCCAGGGCGACCACCAGCTGTCCATCGCGGACGTCGACGGCGACGGCAAGGACGAGATCGTGTACGGCTCGATGGCCGTCGACGACAACGGCTACGGACTCTGGACGACCAAGAACGGCCACGGCGACGCCATGCACGTCGGCGACCTGGACCCCTCCCGGCCCGGCCTGGAGGAGTTCAAGGTCGACGAGGACAGCTCCAAGCCCTCCTCCTGGATGGCGGACGCGAAGACCGGCGAGATCCTCTGGTCCACCGACCCCAACGGCGACAACGGCCGCGGCGTCTCCGGGGACATCTGGGCGGGCAGCGCGGGCGCCGAGTCCTGGTCCTCGCACGCGGACGGCGTACGCAACCCGCAGGGCACGGTGGTCGCGAGCCGCAAGCCCTCCAGCACCAACTTCCTCTCCTGGTGGGACGGCGACCCGGTCCGTGAACTCCTCGACGACACCCACATCGACAAGTACGGCACCTCGGCCGACACCCGCCTGCTGACCGGCGCCGACGTCCACTCGAACAACGGCACCAAGGCGACCCCGTCCCTCTCCGGGGACATCCTCGGCGACTGGCGCGAGGAGGTCGTCTGGCCGACGACGGACAACACGGCCCTGCGGATCTACTCCACCCCGTACGAGACGAGCACCCGTATCACCACCCTCCTCCACGACACCCAGTACCGCACGGCCCTGGCCTGGCAGAACACCGCCTACAACCAGCCCCCGCACCCGAGCTTCTTCATCGGCGACGGGATGGCCACGGCACCGCGCCCGACGGTCTACACCCCCTGAGCGAAGGCGGGCGCGGGTCCTTGCGGCACGCGCCCGCTCCCTCTCCCGGGAGGCCTCCCGGCCCAGGGAGGGAGAGGCGGCCGGTGTCGGCGTGCGGCCGTGGGATCCCGGGCCCGCCATGGGCCGAGCGGACCTTCCACCCCGGGACCATGGGCCCGCCTCCGGGCCGTACGGCCGCTCCCCGTGCCCTCCCCCGACGCTGAACCATCGAAGACGCAACGCGCCGGCGGAAGACGCAACGAGCCGGCGCGCACCGGACTCGAACCGTCGCCGGACCCCCGTCGCGGGGATACCGCCACAGGAGGTGGAGATCGTGCCTCGCACCGTCACAGCGGGTGCCGACGGCGCGCCCGAGAGCCGGGCCGCCCGTGCTGGTCCGGGAACCGGTTCCGGAGCCGTTGGCCGCCCTGGTGCCTGGTGCCTGGTGCCTGGTGCCTAGGCCCTGGCCCTAGGCCGCCGACCCGTCCGGAGACCGGCCTGGACCGGCGTGGGAGCCCTGCCGCAGCCGCACCCGGAGGCCGCCCGGCTGCACGAGCGGCGGGCCCTGGCTACGCTGAACGAGGCGCCGAGCGAACCGCCACCGAACCTGCCCCCGCACCGGCGGACCACGCCGGGTCACGCCCGACGGGTGTTCGTGACGGCCTCCCACGACGCCGGCCCTCCGGCCATGGGCGCCCCGCGCAGACCCCGCAGCGTGACCCTCCCCCCCGGCCGTGTCGCCCACGCGGTCCCGCACCACCCCACCTACCTGGTCACCGTCGTCCCCGAGCGGACATGGCCCACGGTGACCGACCGGCTGCCCCGCAGCCCGACCACCGGCCCGCACCGACGACTTCGGGAGCCCCACCCATGTCCCAGCTCGAACAGCAGGACACCGCCGTACTGTCCGAAGAGGAGTTGCGCACCCTGGACGCGCACTGGCGCGCCGCGAACTACCTGGCCGCGGGCCAGATCTACCTGATGTCGAACCCGTTGCTCGCCGAGCCGTTGCGGCCGGAGCACATCAAGCCCCGGCTGCTCGGTCACTGGGGCACCTCGCCGGGTCTGAACCTTGTGTACACGCACCTGAACCGGGTGATCAGGGCGCGTGGGCTGGATGCGTTGTGCGTGTGGGGGCCGGGGCACGGCGGTCCGTCCGTGCTGGCGAACTCCTGGCTGGAGGGCAGTTACAGCGAGACCTATCCGGATGTGTCGCGGGACGCGGCGGGGATGGCACGACTGTTCAGGCAGTTCTCCTTCCCCGGCGGTGTGCCCAGCCATGTGGCCCCGGAGACGCCGGGTTCGATCCACGAGGGCGGTGAACTCGGCTACTCGCTCTCCCACGCCTACGGTGCCGCCCTGGACAACCCGGACCTGCTGGTCGCCTGTGTGGTCGGTGACGGCGAGGCGGAGACCGGGCCGCTGGCGGCGTCCTGGCACTCGAACAAGTTCCTCGACCCGGCGCACGACGGCGCCGTGCTGCCGATCCTGCATCTCAACGGCTACAAGATCGCCAACCCGACCGTCCTGGCCCGTCTACCCGAGGCCGAACTCGACGATCTGCTGCGCGGATACGGTCACGACCCGATCCATGTCACCGGTGACGACCCGCGTGAGGTCCACCGTGCCATGGCCGCGGCGATGGACGACGCTCTGGACCGCATCGCCGTCATGCAGCGCTCGGCCCGCGAGGACGGTGTCACCGAGCGGGTGCACTGGCCGATGATCGTGCTGCGTACGCCCAAGGGGTGGACGGGCCCTGCCGAGGTGGACGGTGTCCCCGTCGAGGGCACCTGGCGGGCCCATCAGGTGCCGCTGTCCGCGGTCCGTGAAAACCCCGAGCATCTGCGGCAGCTGGAGGCGTGGCTGCGGTCGTACCGGCCGGCGGAGCTGTTCGGGCCCGACGGCCGGCCGGTCGCCGACGTGCTCGCCTGTGTCCCCGACGGCGCCCGCCGCCTCGGTGCCACCCCGCACGCCAACGGCGGCCTCCTCGTCCGGGACCTGCCCCTGGCCGGCCTCGACGAGTTCGCCGTACCCGTCGACAAACCGGGCGCCACCCTGCACGAACCCACCCGGGTCCTAGGTGACTTCCTCGCCCGGGTCATGGCCGGCACCCGCACCCGCCGGGACTTCCGTGTCGTCGGTCCCGACGAGACCGCCTCCAACCGGCTCCAAGCCGTCTACGACGCCACCGGCAAGGCCTGGCAGGCCGAGGTGCTCCCGGTGGACGAACACCTCGACCGGCACGGCCGGGTGATGGAGATCCTCTCCGAACACTGCTGCCAGGGCTGGCTGGAGGGCTATCTCCTCACCGGCCGGCACGGACTGTTCTCCTGCTACGAGGCGTTCGTGCACATCGTCGATTCGATGGTCAACCAGCACATCAAGTGGCTCAAGACGTCCAGGGAGCTGGCCTGGCGGGCCCCGATCGCCTCCCTCAACTACCTTCTCACCTCGCACGTCTGGCGTCAGGACCACAACGGCTTCTCGCACCAGGACCCCGGCTTCGTCGACCACGTCCTCAACAAGAGCCCCGAGGTCGTCCGCGTCTACCTCCCGCCGGACGCCAACACCCTGCTCTCCGTGGCGGACCACGTGCTGCGCAGCCGCGACTACGTCAACGTGGTCGTGGCCGGCAAACAGCCCTGCTTCGACTGGCTCTCCATGGACCAGGCCCGCGTCCACTGCGCCCGCGGCGCCGGGATCTGGGAGTGGGCCGGCACCGAGAACGGCACCCGTGAACCCGACGTGGTACTCGCCTGCGCCGGCGACGTCCCCACCCAGGAGGTGCTGGCCGTCGCGCAGTTGCTGCGCCGCCATCTCCCCGAGCTGGCCGTGCGCGTGGTCAA